>BNTQ01000026.1 GCA_025996715.1 Bacteroidia bacterium
CCTTGTATCTTTTCTTTGTAAAAAATGTACAGGCTAAAGATGGTGATATAGGCGGTTATATGCCCTTGGAACGACAAGCAGGTTTTATTTACGAACTGCCCAATAACGAAGTTATTGCACACGAATTAGGACACGGCGCGTTTAATTTGCGGCACACGTTTAGCATCGAAGATAATTCATTTATTGCTGCGCAAAATACTACTGAGAATTTGATGGATTACAAAGGTGGTACAGAGTTGTGGATGCATCAGTGGAAATCGGTGCAGGAGCCTGAGCGGGTTTGGTTGAGTTTTTTGGAGGATGAAGAAGAGGGGGAAATGTACACCTCAAATGACGTAAAAAAACTTCTCGATACAATTCGTAATGCCAACAAATCTACAACTATTGCTACTTCTGTAGCGCAAATCGTTAGATACCAAGATATTGTTGATAATGTAATTACAGATTCAATAGTAAATGTTAATCCCAATCTAAGTAGAAAAAGTTTTTTATCCGCTTTCACACATGAACAGACATTAGAAATGGTAGAAAATCTTAGAGATATGTTTATTGTTGATACTATGGCTAATTTACCAACAGACAAGGGACCTATATTATTAGCAAATAAAGTTGATGTAACCGTAGATGGTAAAAAATATAAATTGACTATAAACGGGTATAGTATGACTGAAAAAATATATGCAACACATATTGCGGAAGATATTGTAGGTACGGAACATAAACTGGTCTTCTATAATGCAAGGCGTGTTGCAGATGAAGGCGACAGTGCGCAGAAAGCGCAAGAAAAAATTGCCTACCAAACAAAAATAGATTTATCTGATTTGAAAAATATTCGAAAGGCATTTGATATAATTGTGCATACAGAGAGCGGTTATGGAACTGCCGATAATTTGAAAAAATATTTAGACATTAAAGGTAACTTGGATTTGTCTGGACATCCAACAATTAGTAATAATGGTATAACTATACGCTTAAAACGGAAATATAACAATTCAAATATTACCATAGGAGAATTAACAGTAGATGGCGATGACGCTGTTAAACTTATTACTGTCGAATTAAGAAAAGGGACAAATTGTGCAGACAATAATTCAATACTACCTAAAAGTGCTAAATCTCGTATTTGTGCCGGCACGTATACATTTGAGTTAAATACAACGGATAATACCAGTGCGCCACAACATCGTTACAAATCACTTCGGTTACATACAAAAGATACAAAAACTGGCGGTAAGAGAGAGGGGATTCTCGTTCATACAGGATGGAATTATACATTTACA
Organism: Bacteroidia bacterium; assembly: GCA_025996715.1. Classification (GTDB taxonomy): domain Bacteria; phylum Bacteroidota; class Bacteroidia; order Bacteroidales; family UBA932; genus BNTQ01. The sequence continues at coordinate 1,281 of BNTQ01000026.1, forward strand.
GATGGATGTATTTTAACAATGAATCATAACGATATACAAAAAGTTATTGATAATCCTCAAAATTATTTGAATAAGGGTAGTACAGGAGTAGGGGATGTTAGTTGGAATAATTCTGCTCCTACGACAATGTCTTTATATGAGTATGTTGAAAAACATGTTCCCAATAGTACAATAAAAGGTATAATTATCATTACAGATGAAGCAGTTAACGTTCCACAAAGTAGCAATACAAAAGATGTCAAAAAAACAGAACCTACAAATGAAAAAAGTTTTTGGGAAACAGCGTTGAATGTAATAAATGAAATTATTGATTTAATACTTGAATAAATATGAAAAAAATAAAAATGTATTTGGCTACTATATGTGTTTGCATAGGTGCCATCGTAAACTTAAAAGCCCAAGCAGAAAACGAGGGTATATTTATAATAAACGATAAAGATGGATATACCAATATTCGGGAATCTCCGGATGGAAAGGCAAAAATAATTGGGAAAGCCTACAAACACCAATTATTGTTTCGTGACGATGATGGATACGAATATGATGAAGATGGAGTAATAGAATATGAATGGCAAAAAAATTGGATACCAGTCTATAACAATAGTGTAAGAGGCTATATTTATAAAAAAAATACACTGGGAATATCCAAATTATCTTCATTAGATAGGGGGTTTTCTGATACAATTATAAGAGCATATAATGATAGTGTTGAAGTAATAATGAAGATTGTCGCTTTTGATCCTATCATAGACAAAAAGAGGCTTACTGATAAAAAGATATTGGGGGAATCTACTCACAATGTTATTAGTGACCCAAATACGATACTGGGTGAAATAGAAATAAACTATAAGTGGGGAAAAACAATAATTACAAAGCATAAACTGCAAAACTATTATTTGGCAGTTTGGTGGATGGAGGTATCTATTGGCCAAGATGGTGAATTGTATATTCATTTTGCAGGAGGACAAGGACGCAACAATATCTCTTACGATGCATGGATTGTGATATTTAATGCAAAAATAGTGCAGGAAATTCTATCTCCGTTCACCTGAGGTTATAAATTAGCAAAAAACATTATGACAAGGTTCACACCTTGTCCTGTTTATCCGGTGAGGTAAAAATAAACCAAAAAAACTACAATAATACAAAAAAATGTTTACCTTTGTACGATTGTTACAAATAGTTACAATATAAAATTATTATACAATGAATTGGGTAGATTTTTTTGACAATTTGCTTACGAGCCGCTATCCGTTGGCTACGGTTGTGCTAATTCTTATTTGCATTGGAGGTTTCTTTTTTATATTTAGGAAACCCCTAATGAGATATTTGTTGCACGAAAAATTAGGCATTGCTACCAAGCAAAGCGTTAATGATGTTAAAAACGATTTGAAAATCGATTTTACCAATTTGCAAATTGAAATATCCGAAGTAAAAAACGATGTTAATACCAAAATAACGGCATTAAAAGAAAATGATCTTTTTCACACCAATAAAGCACTATTGCTTATTGGAGCAGAGGTAATGAAGAATAATCCGGAGCGTTTTGAGCGTGTAAAGGATACTATCCTTGAAACAACCCATGGTAGTAAAAGAGAAGAAATTAAATCAATCACATTGTAATTTTGCAATACGCTAAGCAGTAGGTATAACATACGATAATCATTTTAAAAAATTTAAAATGAACAATATGAAACGTATATTAACCATCATATTATTGCTTGCATTTTACCTGAATTGTAAGGCTCAGGTGCATGCAGATGCGTCTATTTCAATTGATTTGAAGCAAATTGAGCAGTTGCAGATTGAGCGAAATGATAAAATTGATGCGGCATTTACTGCCATGCAAGCCGTGCAAGATGCAGGACGGTATATTGATGCCTTATCTGATTTATTTGGTGAAGGCGAAATAACTCTTCCGGTCGGCATCAAAAAAGGCGACTATGAGTTGATTATACAGAAAATACTACCCGACGAAAATACAGGAAAGTCAAGGATATTTGCCACTTGTGCATTCCTATTTAAAGATAACGGACAAAAAATCGCCTTTGAAGGACACACCGATATTCAGGGACAAAACGGCTTGGGAACGCACGGCGAACTGACTTTGATTGCACCTGTGAGGCGCAATATCGGCAATGCTTCTGCCATTGTTTTGCACGAAAGTAGCCGTGTGCGTTTTGGCTGCGACGGCATTGAGGATTTTGCCGTCAAACTCACGTGGCTCGTTACCTCGCCCAACATTATTGCTACCGACAATAACGGCGCGCCCACCAGCACGCCTATTGCGGCAACGGCTGAAACTTATTTTCAAAATTTTGATAATTATACATTGTCGCTCAGCCTCAACCAATCCTTTATGTTCAAAGGATTGAAAGATATTTTTTTCACCCTCAAAGGCGCAACCTTAGACCAAAGCGATACGGAAACATCAGCCATGGTCGCGTTTCCCGAAGGATATTTATCATCAGGCGACGAATTTAATTTGTGGAAAGGCATTGCTATTGGTGAAATGAGCGTGTGCCTGCCGCCGATTTTCAAATTGCCAACAGGCGGGCGCATTACGCTGGCAATGAAAAATACCTTGTTCGATGAAAATGGGTTTACAGGCAGCGTTGCTGCCAACGATGTGCTCAACAGCGCCTTGCTTGACCCCTCGCGGTGGGATATTTCACTCCATGATTTTTCGCTCGGATTTTTGAGAAACGCCATTGTTGCTGCGGGTTTTGGGGGTGAAATCAACATCCCGCCCTTTGGTAATAATTCCTTGCGCCCCTACGCGGCAGAATACAATCACGCAACCCAAGAATTTATTTTCACCGCAGGCATCAAAGGAAAATTTGACTTTCCTGTACTGCACAGTTCGTTGGAATTGTACGAAACTTCCACTCTGGAAATTTCCATCAAGAATGCCGAAATCTATCCCGTAGTTGATGCTTCGGGCATCCTCACGGTGAATGCGCCCTTGAACGACAAGGACACCACCCAAAAATTTTTGGTGCCCGATATTCCGTTTGAGCACTTGCGGCTCACGCGAGAATCTCCGTATCTCACTATTGGCGCTATTGGTATGAGCGGTGATTTGCGCACGCCAAAAGTAGCAGGTTTTGAATTGAAAATTACTGATATTCAAGCCTTTGATAATGCCTCAGGTAGCGGTTTGACCTTTGTTGCAGGCGTGGCATTGAGCGATATGTTTGGCGGCAACACCAAAGTACTGCTCTACGGCGATTATTCTCGGTGGAAATTCAACAAAACGGGCATTGAAAAAATTGATGTCAATTTCAAATCCAATGCCTTTAGTCTCGTTGGCGGCGTGTGGTTTCAAAACGGCGATTTGCTCTATGGCGACGGATTTCGGGGCGATGTAACTTTAGATTTATTGAACAAATTTAATTTTAATGCCGTTGCTGTTTTTGGCAAAAAAAATGATTACCGTTATTTTCTCACCGATGTGTTGATGGAACTGTCGCCTCCTGCGGGATTGACCATTCCGCCTGCCTTGAATTTTTACGGATTTGGCGGCGGTTTGTATCGCCAAATGCAGCAGACATCGCAGTCCAACGATTCCGATTTTGGCAAGTCGTTGTCGGGCATCCACTACATTCCGGACAAGACGGTGGGTATGGGCATAATGGCAAGCACCCAATTTGGTTTGCTGCCTTCGCCCAAAAGTTTTAATGCCAAAGCGGGTTTTGAAATTCAGTTCAATCAACACGGAGGGCTCAATTTTGTTCAGTTGCGCGGAGATGCATCTTTTATGGATACGCCCGAAAAATGGGGTAATATGTCGGACAACGTTCAGCAGAAAGTGAAAAAATTTGAAGCCGAAGGCAATGTGATGCGAGCCGCCAATAAAAACGACCTCAAAGAGCCTGAGAACAAGAACAGCGGCTTTTTGACGGCATCGTTGAATATCAAATACGATGTCATCAACAGCACTTTTTCGGCGGACTTGAACTCCTACCTCAATGCAGGAATCGTTACAGGTGCAGGCACAAACAACCGATTAGGATGGGCATCGGCATTTTTTTCTCCCAACAAATGGTACACCTATATGGGCACGCCTGCCAACAGAATGGGCGTCAATGTGTTGGGACTTGCCCAACTCGACAGTTATTTTATGCTGGGCGATGACATTCCAAGCCTACCGCCGCCGCCCGAAAAAGTGTTGCGCAATTTGAGCGCAGACAAACAAAATCAATTGAAACGTCAATCGGAAAATTTGATGACGGGCAAAGGCATTGCTTTTGGCGCAGGTTTGAACGTTGATTTCAAAGCCAAATTACCGCCGTTTTACGCAGGATTTGGCGTAGGTTTGGGTTCCGAATTTGTGCTGATGGATTTGCGGGGACGCACCTGTTCCAATTATGCGGGCACGCCCGGCATCAACGGCTGGTACGCCAGCGCACAAGCCTGGGCGTGGGTAGAAGCCGCCATTGGTATCGAAGCCAAGATATTCAAAAAAACACGTCAATTCAACATCTTGGATTTGTCCGTTGGCACTTTGCTGCGAGGTGCGGGACCCAATCCTGTGTATTTTGCCGGTGCGGTGGGCGGGCAGTTTAGCGTCATGGGCGGCTTGATTAAAGGAAAGTGCAGTTTTGATTTTGACTTGGGCGAAAAATGTATCATGTCCACCGGCAGCCCCTTTGGCGAAGACATTATTGCGCAACTCACTCCTGCCGACAACGAAAAAGATGTGAACGTTTTTGCCGCGCCGCAGGCAATTTTCAATATCCCTGTGGGCATGACGATGTACAATCCTGTAACACCGTAAAATACAGATTATTCCAAATTTAATTTTTGCAACACCGGTACTTTCACGGTGCTTACGGTGCTGTGTTGTTTGTCGTTTTGTTGTTCAAAAATTACGATTTCGTTTTTGCCTTTTTTGAGCCACACGCCCGGAATGTAGAGTGTTTGCTGCGGTCCCACTTTCCAATAGCGACCAATGTTGATGCCGTTGATAAAGATAATTCCTTTGCCCCAATCTTCCATATCAATGAACGTGTCGCCTACTTTTTTGAGGTCGAATGTGCCGCTGTAAAGTGCCGTGATGCCTTGCTGCGCTTTGGCGGACTTGGTCAATGCAGGTACTTTGTCCATGGGCAGTTGATACATTTCCCAATTGCCTGCGATGACTTGGTCGCCAATTTTGACGGGCAAAATAATGCCCTTGGTGTTGTGAATAATGTTTGCGCCATAGTTGATGCGCCCCATATTTTCTACCAAAATATCAATCGTGGCATAGAGCGGAATGTCAATATCCAGCGAATAGTTTTTGAAATAGCGGTTCAATTCGCCAATTTTTTTGCCGTTGACATACACCGTAGCATAGTCGCGCAGCCCGTCAATAGTCAGTTTGCCGCTGATGGGCTGTTTTATCTCGGTGGAATAGAGCACATAGCCGTGCCCCTGATTGAGTTGCTCAAAAGTCAACGGTTTGTCGTTCAAAACAGGCTTCAAAGCCTTGATTTCTGCCAACATATCCACTGCCTTTAATTGAATATCTTTAATTTCAATCACAGGATTTGCCGCAGGTGGTGCAGGAATTTTGTAATCCACATAGCGTGCGATGATTGCGCGGCAAGAATCGTATTTGGGTGTTTTCCAGCCGGCTTCGGTAATCGGCGCATCGTAGTCGTAACTTGTCATATCGGGCTGAATGTCGTGATTTTTGTCGTAATTTGCCCCCGTCGTAAAGCCAAAATTGGTGCCGCCGTGCACCATATAATAGTTGAACGAAACGTCGTTGGACAGATATTTTTCGGTTGTACGTGCCGTTTGAGTGGCTTGTTGCGTGGGGAACGGCTCAGCCCAATGGTCGAGCCAACCCGGATAAAATTCTGCCACCATATACGGTCCCTTTCCGTCGTGATATTCATTGACTATTTTTTTCAAATTTTCGATATTGCCTTCGCCATTGGCAGTGGGCAATGCGCCTGCAACGGCGCCGCCTTCAAACAACCAACTGCCATCGGAAGTGAATTTGGGTATATTAAAACCCGCATCTGCCAATTGTTGCACCACTTTTGCATTGTAAGTGCGGTGTTCTTGTAGCGGAATATCCTTGTGCTGCGCCACATAGGAGCCAAATTCATTTTCGGCTTGCACCATAATAATGGGTCCGCCTTTGGTGATTTGCAAATGCCCCACTTCTTTGTATAACTTTTTGAAATAGAGGTTGGTATAGTGCAAAAACTGCTCGTTGTCGCGGCGCAATTCCAAGCCGGGAACGTTTTGCAGCCACCACGGATAGCCGCCAAATTCCCATTCGGCGCAAACGTATGGGCCTGGGCGCAGGATGACCATCAGCCCCTCCTCGCCTGCTATTTTGATGTATTCCGCCAGATTGCGGTCGCCCGAAAAGTCCCAATTGCCCTCTGTTGGCTCGTGAAAACTCCAGAACACATACGTGGCAACGGCATTCAAACCCATACCACGCAACATTTGCAAGCGATGCCGCCAGTATTGGTGCGGAATGCGCGAGTAGTGCATTTCGCCCGAAATGAGGGTCGTTTTTTTGCCGTCATAGACAAAATTACCATCTTTGATTTCAAAAGTGTGCTTTTGCTGAGCAGACACACCTGTGCTCGATGCCAATAGGCAGAACGCGAATAGTGAAGTTAGAGTTTTTTTCATACAAAATAATTGTTTAAGTAAAAAAATAGTGTAAATTATTTATAGGGTTTGTTGTTTTGCAATTTTACCACAAAGGCGCCGGGGAACTTTTGTTGCATCTCGTTGAGTAGCGGAGCCATAGCCTTTACCGAAGTGCCTTTGCCCACGTAGTAGCGATAAGTGTCGTTGTATTTGTAGCAGGCTGCGTCTTTGAATCCTTTCAATTGGGGTGCGTTTTTTGAGAGCGGCTTGGATACCGTAAAAATTTGTATGTGATAGGTAATTTTGTTGTCGTTCACTTTGTGGGGCAACAATAAATTATCGGCATCTTTTTTGGATGATGATGTTGAAGTGGCGGCGGTATTGTTGGGTTTTGGAGTAGTGGTGGCGGCGGACTTGGCAGGTTTTGTAGGGTGGGGGTCTTCAACAGGAGCGGGGGCAAATCTGGGAACATCGGGCTGCTTTTGTGTGGTGGCAACGGTTACATCGTCGTCGCGCTTGTTGGCTTCGAGCACTTCGGGCACTAAACCTTCTTTGCTGTGCAGCCGTTTTTTGTACTTGAAAATGGCTTCGGCAATGGATTCTGCGATTTCGTATTGTCCTTTTTCGGAACTCAGATATTTTTCTTCTTCGGGGTTGGATATAAAGCCCACCTCAATGAGGACGCTGGGCATAGTGGTTTTCCATAGCACCAAAAAAGGGGCTTGTTTGATGCCGCGGCTGCGGCGCTTGTCGTAATGGGCAAATTCATACTCTACATACGAAGCCAGCGCGATGCTTTGTTCCAAGTAGGAATTTTGCATAAACGAAAACAAGATGAACGATTCGGGCGAGTTGGGGTCGTAGCCTTCGTAACGCTTTTGATAATTTTCTTCGTAAATGATAGACGAGTTTTCGTCTCGTGCCACGTCCATATTTTTTTCCGATTTGTCAATACCCATCAAATAAGTTTCGGTGCCATAAGGTTCTTTTTTGAGATTGGCATTGGCGTGAATGGACACAAAGAGGTCGGCATTGACGCTGTTGGCAATTACACCACGGTCTTCCAAGGCAATCAGGGTGTCGGTTTTGCGGGTGTAAACCAATTGCACATCGGGCATGTGGGTGGTAATGAGTTTGCCCACTTTTTTTGAAATGCTGAGCACCACGTCTTTTTCTTTCGAAAATCTTCCTTTGGCGCCTGTGTCTTCGCCGCCGTGCCCTGCATCAATCACAATAACCATCGAAATAGGCGGTTTTGCGGCAGCCGCCGCAGGGGTATAAGCAAAGGTGCAGAGCAGCAATGTTACTCCGCAACAAAGAGTAAAATTTTGCTTATTCTGCATAAATTGAGTAACTTTGCTGTTTTGGACTGCAAAATTAGTAATTTTTTTTTACTTGCCAAAGCAATTGTTGGGTATTAGTTGTAAATATACTGCATTGGGAGTGCTGGTTTTTCTTTGCCTTGCAGCAAAAGCCCAGCCCGCCCGCGATACAATGCAAACTGTTGAGTGGGCACAAGTGCTCCACACAGCCGCCGACAGCCTCGTGCCGGATAGCGGGCTGAGGTCTATTGTGGTGCTGCGCGACAGCCTGCCGCAAGACAGCGGACTTGTGCCAAAAGTGATGTTGCGCGATAGCCTCGCCGCCGACAGCCTGCGCCGCGACAGCATGGCTGCCGAAGATGCTATTTTTAGTGAAGATGCTATGAACGACCCCATTTTTTCGAAAGGCGAAGACTCTACCCAATTTATTTTTGAAGGCGGAAACCGTGTGCTGCTCTACGGTAACGGCAAGGTAACGTTTCAAGATATGGAACTCACGGCTGATTTTATAGATTTTAATATGGACACCAAACTCGCCTACGCAAAAGCCACTTAGGATAGCACCGGCAAACCCAAGGGGCGACCTGTGTTCAAGCAAGGCAGCGAAACGTTTACGATGGATTCGATGTACTTTAATTTTGAGACCAAAAAAGCCAAAATCTACACTATCATTACGCAGCAGCAGGATGGCTATTTGCACGGCGTGGCGGTAAAACGTATGCCCGACAACACCATTTATGTGCAAAAAGGCAAATACACCACCTGCGACGACGAGCACCCGCACTACTATTTGGCAATGACCCGCGCCAAAGTGGTGCCCAACGACAAGGTGATTACCGGTCCTTCTTATTTTGTGCTGGTGGACGTTCCGCTCTATCCGTTGATGATACCTTTTGGATTGTTTCCATCGTCGAGCCATCGCAGTTCGGGCATCATTGTGCCCACCTACGGTGAAGAAAATTCGCGCGGATTTTTCTTCCGCGACGGCGGCTACTACTTTGCCATCAACGACTATGTGGATGTAACGCTCATAGGCTCCATTTTCACCTACGGCTCGTGGGAAGCAGGTGCACGTTCCAACTATATGAAGCGTTATCAATTTAGCGGCAACATGGATTTTCGTTATTCCATCAACAAATTGGGCGACCCCTTGCTGCCCGACTACTCGGAGGCTACTGCCTATTCCATTCGTTGGACACACACGCAAGACCCTAAGTTCAAACCCAATCAAACTTTTTCGGCGAGTGTGAATTACACCAATTCTTCGTACCGCAAAAATAATACAACCAACCTCAACGATGCTATGGTGAACACTACGCAGTCGAGCATTTCGTTTTCGCAGCGGTTTGTGGGAACGCCCATTAGCCTTAGCATTGCCGCCACGCACTCGCACAACACCCGCGACAGCATTGTCAATTTGGGGCTGCCCAGCATGAGCATCAACGTGGCACGCATTACTCCTTTCAAAAAAAAGGATAGAGTGGGGGCTGCCAAATGGTACGAAAGCATTGGTATGCCGCTTTCGATTAGTTTAGAAAATAAAATTACTGCCAAAGAATATGAGTTGAAAGATTTGGACAATGTGGCACGCACCAAAATGCGCAACGGCTTGCGCTACAACACTTCGATGTCGGTGCCGTTTAATGTACTCAAATTTATCAACCTCACGCCTTCTATTTCGTACAACGGACGTGTGTACCTGAGCCACTACGAAAGAAAGTGGGTGGATACTTCGCACGTCGCCGCCTACCCGCGTGGAGGCTATATGCACATCGACACCATTGGCATTTTTCATGGCGATGGCTTGAAGGGACTGTCGCACGATTACGATTTTTCGACTTCGGTGTCGGCTTCTACACGCATTTACGGAATGTTTCAATTTCGCGATAAATTTCCGGTACAAGCCATTCGCCACGTAATTTCGCCCAGCGTGGGAGTGAGTTGGCGCCCCGATTTTAGCGACCGTTTGCCGTTTTTGCCTAATAGTGAATGGGGAATGTATAATAACCTCACTACTATGCCCGACAATTACGTTGTGCGCGATGCCAATGGCGACATAGTGCGCTATTCGGTGAACGAGGGTGCCATATATAGCACCGCCGGCAGGGGCAAAAGTGCCTCTATGAGTATGTCGCTGGGCAACACTTTGGAGATGAAAGTTCGCGACAAAAAAGATACCACGGGCACAGGCTCCAAAAAAATCAAGTTGCTCGAAGCCCTTAATTTTTCGGCATCGTACAACTTTTTGGCGGATAGTATGAGATTGTCCACCATTTCATTTTCGGCACGCACCACCTTGCCCGGCAATTTGGGCATCAACCTCACCGGCACCTTAGACCCCTACGCTCTCAACGAACAGGGACGCCCCATTGCACGTTGGCAATACAAGGACAAGGGCTTGGTGCGCCTCACCAGAGTGAGCACCTCAATAGGCTATTCGTTCAATCGCACAGAGGTTTACAAACACGAAGAGCAATACGCTGCCATTCGCGCCTTAGACCCACAGGGAGTGTATGATGGGCTGCATTTTTCGTACGTGGATTTTTCGGTTCCTTGGAATTTTTCGTTTTCCTATTCGTTTGCCTACAGCAAGCCGGGCTGGGTGGAGAACATTACGCAAACGCTCAATTTCAATGGCGATTTTAGCCTCACGCCCAAGTGGAAAATCAGCGGACAATCGGGTTGGGATTTCAAGGCGGGCAAAATTAGTTCCTCGTCGTTTAGCCTCCACCGCGACTTGCACTGCTGGGAAATGCGCTTCACGTGGATACCTATGGGCTCGTGGCAAAGTTGGAATTTTGGCATCAACGTAAAATCCGCGATGCTCAAAGACCTCAAATATGACAAACAACAAAGCCGATATGACCAAATGCCGGACTACTAAACAACGAAATGATACTCCACCATTATATAAAAAAATGTGTACCGGCAACGTTGATATGGATATTGCTGATGGTGGGACTTATGCCTACTTTGCAGGCACAAAATATGAGTTCGATGGGTACGCGCTTTTGGGCAACATTCACTACCAACAACAACGAAGCCAACCCCGGACTGACCCTCATTGTATCTGCCCAAAACGCCTGCGATGTAACCATTGTCAATCCCAATGTGCCTGCTGCCACGTGGAGTGTAACGCAGCACATTGACGATGATGGGCTGGTGCAAATAAACATTCCTACGGCGCGAGCCTACATTCCGTCGAGCGAATACAATCGCTTGTCCAACAAAGGCTTGCTCATTACTTCCACCGATACTATTTCGTTGTATGCCTCCAACTATTCCACCAACACGCTCAGCATCACCTGCGTGTTGCCCGAAGTGGTGCTTGCCGACGAATATATGGTGCAAACCTATCCTAACGATAATACAGGAAATCAGTCTCATAGCACATTTACAATTATTGCTACCGAAAATAATACTATTATAGACATCTCGCCCACAGCACAAGTAGTTACCTACACCACAACGGGGATGTGGCAAACTACTGTGAATCACAACCCCGGCACTACCTACTCGGTTACCCTCAATCAAGGTCAAACTTTTGAAGTGGGCACTGCTACTGCCAATGCCGATTTGTCGGGCTCTGTGGTAAAGGCACGTGATGGCAAAAAAATTGCGGTATTCAACGGACAAAGTTGTGTGCATATTCCCAAAAGCCGCAATTTTCTTGACCAAATCAACGAGCAATCATTTCCTATAAAAACATGGGGCAAGCGTTTTGCCATTACCAAAACGGTGGGGCAAAAACGCAACTTTGTGCGCGTAACGGCTGTTGCCAACGGCACTAACCTGTCCATTCGCAAAAAAACGGCTACTACTACTTTTACTATCAATCGTGGTCAAACCCACGAGTTTGAGTTGTTGGATGCCGATACTTCGTGTTATTTGGAAGCCTCTGCGCCGGTGGCAGTCTATCTCTATTTGGTAGCATTGCAATACCCCAGCGCAACTGCGAGTGTTGAACACAACGGCGACCCTGCTATGGTGATAATTTCGCCTGTGGAGCAAAAAATCAAAGATATTATTTTTGGGGTGTTCAATACCAATGCCATTTTCAATTATCACAACTTTAACATTGTAACCAGAACCAGAGACGTGGGCAGCGTACAACTCAACGGCGTTGATATTTCTAACCAATTTAGTCCGTTGGCAGGCAACAGCGGCTACTCCTTTGCCCGCTTGAGCAATATGCAAGAAGGCAACTACACGCTACACAGCGAGGGCGGCATCACGGTGTATGTGTATGGCTTGGGTTCACACGAAGGCTATGCCTATTCGGTGGGTTCTACGCTGATGGACTTGTCTTGTCAAATGGAAGTGAATGGCTTGTCCAATCTTGATTTTGCAAAGGGACAAGAATGGTGCATCAACGAAGAATTTAAATTTAAATCGGTGGTAGAATACACCCACGACAGCATACGATGGCAATTTAGCGATGGCCTTGCAGACAGCGTGGGCGACAGCACCACGCACACCTTTACCACCTATGGCACGCACTACGTTACAATGTTGGTGCGCAACCAAAAAAACGGACTGTGGGTGTATGATACGCTATTGGTGGCGATTGATGTGCCCGAAAAAAAGGATTCTATTTTTACAAGCATTTGCCCCGGTAGTCAGTATGATTTTAACGGCACATTGTACAACACTGCCGGCACCTACTACGACACGCTGCCCTCCGGCTATGGTTGCGATAGCGTGGTAACGCTGCACCTTAGCATAAGCCCTGCCAATGTTATCGACGACAGCATTACGCTTTGCAGTAGCGTTTTTCAATCGGGTTGGACCTATTATGACACTACTTTTGACGCCAGCACCGTGAGCGGCATCTACGTGCTGCGCCGCGCCGATGCAGGAGGAGGTTGCAATACCACCATCACGCTCAAACTCACGGTGAACCCCTGCTATGATATATTGGATGTTCAAGCCAAATGCAGCAACGAGTTTCCGTGGACGTATAGAGACACTACATTTGACGCAGGCACACCCAACGGCACCTATGTACTAAGGCGACAAACATGGTTGGGCTGCGATAGCGTGGTAACCTTGCAACTCACAGTGAACCCTGCCTACACACTGCCGGTGTACGACACCACTGTTTGCCTCAATAGTTTGCCTTATACTTTTTTGTTTAGCGGAAAAAATTACGACCCGGGTCTTGTTGGAGTCTATACTTTTTATGACACCATACCAACCGCCAATGGCTGCAACTGCGACAGCATAGCCACGCTGCATCTCACCGTGAATCCACCCACCCCCACCACCTACTACGACACAATATGCCAAGGCGATACGGTGGTATTTAACGGAATGAGCCTCGACGTGTCGGGCATCTACCAGGATACTTTGTGCGATAGTATCATCACACTTCACTTGACGGTAGCCCCCAACTACAATCTATTTGATACCCTTGCGCTTTGTACCAATCAGTTCCCCTATTTCTACGGTGGGCAAACATTTGTGGAGGGTGCTGTGGAGGGCGATTATACATTTGCGCTCACTACGGCGGCAGGCTGCGACAGCATTATGCACCTGCATCTTACCGTCCATCCCACCTACGACATTGACGACCACCTCACAATATGTTCCAATCAATTGCCCTACCCCTACGGCGATACCTCGTTTGCAGCGGGCACCACCAGCGGAGTATATACCCTGCGCCGCACAACCACAAATGGCTGCGACAGCATTATACACCTTACGCTTACCGTGAATCCCGCCTATCTCACTCCCACGCCCGATACCCTTCTCATTTGCGACCAACAATTGCCCTACGTTTACGGCGATACCGTTTTGGGCACCAATATGGTGAGCGGCGATTATAGCATACGCCTACACACCGCGCACGGCTGCGACAGCGTGGTCAATCTGCATCTCACGGTGATGCCCACCTACGATTTTACCGACAGCATTGCCATTTCGTCGCAAGGCAAACAGTTTTGGGTGGCGTTTATGGACAACTATTTTGACAACAATACTACTACGTTTTCGCTATTGATGTCGTCCACCGATGTGAGTTGTCATGGCACTGTGCAAAACCTTGCTACCGGATGGAGTGCACCTTTTGCCGTTAATGCCAACGGGCTGGCTCGCATTGAAATTCCTAAGGTGCAGGCTTATGTTGATAGCAGCCAATATAATATCGTAACACAAAAAGGATTGTTGGTTACCTCCACCGCCGAAATGTCGTTGTATGCTTCCAACTTTATGGATGCTTCGTTTGACGCTACCTGCGTGCTGCCCGAACACGCCTTGGCAGATGAGTACATCACGCAATCGTATGAATTTGATATTAGCGGTGCATTTTTGATTGTTGCCACCGAAGATAACACCGTGGTGGACATCACGCCCAACACCGCCACTGCCGGCGGGCACGCCGCACACCTGCCCTATTCTGTTGCGCTCAACAAGGGCGAAACCTATATGGAACGCGGGTTTGACAATGACTATTCGCAAATAGTGGATTTTTCGGGTGTGCACATCAAAGCACGCAATGGAGCCAAAATAGCCGTATTCAATGGCAATCCCGCTGCCTACGTGCCGGGCAGTAATGAAAGTTCTGCGTGTTCTTATGATTATTATGATCCTCCGGGGAGTGGGGATCTTCAACATTGTTGTGCCGACCACCTGATAGAGCAAGCGTTTCCCATCAAAACTTGGGGCAAAAAGTTTGCCATCACACAAGCCTTGGGGCAAAGCCGCAACCGCGTGCGCATCACCGCCATGTCCGACCAGACCGAGATTCGCAAAAACGGCACAGTCATTGCCAACATCAATCGCTACCAATCGTACGAGTTTGAAATTACAAGGGATGAAGTTTCGTGCTACATAGAAACAACAGAACCTGTAGCCACGTATTTGTACTTTGTGAGCACATTTCATAGTTATCGTTACACTTGCAATTGGGCAGACCTCAACGGCGACCCTGCCATGGTCATCATTACACCCATTGAGCAAAAGATTGGGGATATTACCTTTGGTATGTTCAACACGGCACGCACACAAACACACAATCTCAACATCATTGTAGATGCCGCCGATACTACCATTACCCTTGATGGTGCGGATATTTCCGGGCACTTTGCACTCCTCAACGGCAATCCCAATTTTGCTTTTGCACGCATTAGTAATGTATCTGAGGGCACCCACACGCTGCACAGCGACAACGGACTCATTGCCTATATTTATGGCGTTGGAACTGATGAATCCTACGCTTATTCTGTGGGTTCAAGTGCCAAAAAAACTACCCTACAGCCCATCATCAACGGAATGCGCGGCAACCAAATTCCGCCCAACTACGAATTTTGCAAAGGCTACGACATTACCTTGCAAGCCGATGTCAGTTACGAACCTCGCGCAATAACTTGGTTGGTCAACGGCGATAGCGTTGCCTGCGGCGATTCTACCTCCTATATTTTTGATAGTTGCGGAACCTTCAAATTGCAAATGCTGGTGGAGCGCCCGCAAATCACCTGCATAGGCAAAACTTATGACACCACCACCACCACCATCTTTATCCCTTGCAAAACTGCTACCGTGTATGACACTATTTGTGGAGGAGAAATTTATTACATTCACGATAGCACCTGCACCTACACCCTTTCCGGAACTTATGTTGATACTTTGACCTCTGCCTACGGTTGCGATAGCGTTGTTACATTGCATCTCACTGTGCACCCCCTGTACCGCCTTCCCGCAGATAGCATTGCCGACACCATTTGCGAAGGTCAAACTTTTATGTTCTTATTTAGCGGCAAAACATACACCGCCACAGGCATTTATCACGACACCCTGCACAGCGTTAACGGTTGCGATAGCATAGGCACGCTCAACTTGACAGTGTCGCCGCCCTATCGACTGCCCACCGACAGCACCATTGATACCATTTGTGCGGGGCAAACTTATACCTTCCCATTTAGCGGCAAAACCTATAATACCACAGGCATTTATCACGACACCTTACACAGCATTTACGGTTGCGACAGCATTGGTACGCTCAACTTGACGGTGCACCCCGCCTATCGCTTGCCCACCGACAGTGTCGGCAAAGACATTTGTGTGGGTGAAAGTTATACATTCCCATTCAATGGCAAAACATATACTACCACAGGCATTTACCACGACACCCTACACACCGTGCACGGCTGCGACAGCATTGGTACGCTCAATTTGACAGTGCACCCCGCCTATCGCTTGCCTGCCGACAGCACAACCGCTACCATTTGTGCGGGGCAAACTTATACCTTCCCATTTAGCGGAAAAACCTATACCACCACAGGCATTTATCACGACACCTTACCCACCATTCACGGTTGCGATAGCATAGGAGTGCTTGTGCTCACTGTGAATCCCATTTACCGCTTGCCCACCGACAGCACAAACTCTGCTATTTGCGCAGGCGATACTGTATATTTGTGGGGCAAAATTTTCACACAATCGGGCACCTACTACGATACTCTGCACACCGTGCACGGCTGCGATAGCATTAGAACACTCGCTCTTACTGTGCACCCCGAGATAGAATTTACCGTTGCGGACGTGGTGTTTGTTTGCGCCGATGATGAATTTATTCCTATTGAGCATACTGTTTACAATACCTATCCCTCAACGTATTCTATTCGCTTTGAAGACACGCAAAACTATTTTACCAATATCTACAACGCTCCTTATATGGCGGGCAACGCGGCACCTATTAGGATGGGTACGCCCAACGGTCTCGTGCCCGGCACCTACAACGCATCTTTGCAACTCAGCACTCCAATATGTAATTCGCGTCAAGCGCCATTTAGTATTACTGTACATTATCCAGCCTCGTTTATTGTTCAAAAATGGAACGATGTGCTGGCAGTGCTCAAAACATCTAATCGCTTCAAAGCCTATCAGTGGCTCAAAAATGGGGAAGAGTTGTATGGCGCTACCCGCTCTTTTTTGTACGAAACGCCCACGCTGGACTTTACAGCAATGTACTCCATGCGCTTCACGCGGGAAGATAATGCTGTGTTGTTCACTTGCCCGCTCACTCCGCAAGCCCGCGACGAAGACCCTGCTGCCTATCCCACCATTGTGGATGCGGCTGCCGCTATGACCATTACTGCTGCTCACGCAGGCGAGGCTGTCATTCGCAACACGCAGGGCACCGTGATGAGCCGACAAATGTTTGGCAGCGGCGTGTCCAACATTACCGTTCCCACCACAACAGGATTGTATTTTGTGGAATTACAAACAAATGAAGAAGCCCCACGAATAATAAAGATTGTGGTAAGATGATGTTGAGAGAGGACAAACGGCTATTGTTTTACCACCTTTGCCGCCCTATTGCCCACCTTTACAAGGTACACGCCGGCGGGAAGATGCGAAATATCAATGGACAATGGATAATGAACAATGGACAATGACGTTTCAAAAACCTTGCTGCCACTTAAATTGTAAATTATCAATTGTTCATTGTCAATTGTTAATTGTTCATTATCCATTGTCAATTGTCCATTGACAATGGGGTTGGGATATAATACCAAAGCGCTACCGACAAGGTCTGCCTCTTTGCATATTCCGGTAACAGGGTTGTCGTAGTTGTAGGCATAGTGATAATCAATGACACCACCGCCTTGCACTTTTTTGATGCGTCCTTGTGTTTCTACCGTGCTGCCCGCAGGATATAGTACCAGCAAACGCACGCTGTCGGCATCTATATCAAAAGAAGTGCTGCCGGCGGCATTAGTGCTTAGCACGGTCTCCGATATGGCATCATATACATCGTAGTTGCCCGCTGGTAAGGTGAGGGCGACAGTGCGCAAGTTGTTGTGGGGATTGTAGTACAGATAGGTGGGATAAATGTTGTCGCCGCCAAAGTCGGTGCGGTTGAGGTCTATTTGCAAGATGCCTTCTACGTTGGTGGGGGCAATGAGCGCAGCCATATAGCCCACGCCGGAGCCGCTGTAGAGCGACAAATTGGTGGCAGCCCACGCTCCGCCCACAGCATCGCCCATAGCCAATGGACTTGTGCCCTGCCAATTTTCTTTGATAGACTCGTAAGGAATGCAGGCTTGGTTGTCAAACTGCTGCGACCACGTATAACTTGCTGCCTCCGAGTTTGCCTCTGGCAACTCGCGGGGGTAGAAATAGCGGCTGGCATTGGCGAGATTGACCAGCCATTTGCCAATAGCGCGAGCATAACGTTTGTCGTATTTGGCAACGGGCGCCAGCGCGGCGGCGTGCTGAAAGCCGTTCATCACAAAGGCATAATCGTTGCCGCCGTCGTTTGCCTCGCCAATGAGACCCGACATTTCGTAACCATTCCAGTTGCCCACAATGGCGCCCCACTTGCGCAAAGTGTTTATGCCGGACGAAAATGTCCAGTTAAGGAATTTATCTAAATTATAGTTGGTGCTCTCTACGGCATTCATCCGCGCTGCGGTAACGATACCGTAGGGCAACTGTATTTCGTAGGAAGGGTTTCTTGTCCAAGTGTTCAAAAACTCTAAAGCCAATTCTGCCCCTTGACGGTAGCGGACATCGTGCGAAACAAGATATTGCTGGTATAAAATCCACGCAATGGAGCCTGCGGTTTCCGGCTCGGGCACGCTGGTGCCGTTGGGTTTGCCTGTTAAGAGATTAAAGGCGCGGTAGTTCATATTGGGCACTTTCCACGGATTGAACGAGCCGCCCAACTTGAATACTTCGTCCAAATGTTGGTCGGCAACTGTTGTGCGCTGCGCTGCAAAGTCGGCATCGGCAGTAGGATACAGCGATGATAGTTGGAAAAAAAACACATTGGGCATTACATCGTACCACCAATCGTTGCCGCTGGTTGCCGAGTAATTGTTGAGATAAACGTTTTGTCCGTTTTTCAGGTTAAAAAAGTCCTTGACCTTGCTCACCCAATCGGTGCCAAAGTGTGTAGTTTTGTCCACGCCCACAAGCGATGCACCCACTATGGCGGGTATTACGTTGATGGCTTCGGCGCCCTGACCGTGGTTGTTGTGCCCCACGTAGGTGTCCATCAATATGCGATGTACTGCGGGGTAGTTGATGCCTGCGCCGGCGCTAATGATGGTGAGGGGCAAGTGCGTCCCGGTTTTGCTCACATCAAACACAAGGCTATCGTAGTCAATAGCCACCTGCTTCCAATTGCGCAAGGCGTAGTTAGGGGGCAAGTTGGGCATTTGCTCTATGCGCGTGATATTTATTTGCGCTGCCTGCGCAGCAGTTGCATATATTAAGTAAAACAGCAGTAAGGGTTTTTTCATTTGTTGCCCCTACGGCGTTGGTTGGCTATGCTCAATTTCAAATGATAACCCTTCTATACTCTTTTTCATTTCGACGCTGGGTGTAAAAATGATGCGGGCATTGCGAACATCGTGTGTAGTAAGTTCTTCGGACGTTTCTTTGCCATTGCTGCTCACAGAGAGGTGAAAAGAGCCAAAGCCTTCCAAACGAATGGTCTGCCCCAAGCGGATGTAAACGGGCAGCACATCCAAGAGGTTGCGCAAAGCATTTTGCACATCGCCAAAGGTTAATGACGAGCGGTCGGAAATTTCCTTTGCAATTTCGGCAAGATTCACCGTACCGCTATGCTCTTGCACAAGATACCATTTGTGCGCTTCCTGTGGATTTTGCGGGTTTGCCCGCTGAAGTTTTTTTAATTTAATGCTCATAATTTGAAAGAATTAAGTGAATAAAAATAAAAAATTGTGTGATGCATAAAATTTTCTTTTAAAGGTCTTAAAAACTTTCCCTAAGAAAGTTTAAACTTTGCAGGAGAAAGTTTAAACTTTCTCAGGGAAAGTTTTGGAGAGTTCCCGCAGAGTTTAAAAAGTTTTAATGTCTGCACTTTGATTTTCAAATGATTTATTTGATTAAATATGATTAAGAAATCATAGAAATCACTTTAATCACTCTAAAATCATAGTTTAGATATTGACTGCAAAGTTAAATAAATGTTTTTGAAATAGCAAAATAAAAAAAGGGGTGTGCCCAACAACAGCACACCCCCTCCCATTCATCTAAGCGCGATGAGCGCGACTTTTATTGCTCGTCGGCGTACAATTTTGATACTTGACCTTCGGTGAGGGCTATGTTATACACCTTCAACTCGTCCATAGCACCTACAAAGTTGTCCCATGCGGCGGGTACCCTGTCCCATGACCAATCCCACAGTGCATCTGCTTCGGCATAAGTGGTGCAAGCACCTATCATAAGCGGCAAACTATTATCATAAGATTCAATAGCAGTACCCGATAAATTCTCTTTGCCTGTTGCATCCCATTCTAAAGATAGAACACCGTTTACATAAAAAGCCAAGGTGTGTGTAGTCAAATTCAACGAAACAACAAGGTGTGTCCACGCACCGTTTTGAACAGAGAAGTCGGATTGATTATCTGCATCTACTCCGCCAGCCGACGTACTTACCGTAAAGAACGGTTTGTTGTTCTCTTGTATTTGGAATTTCCAAGAGTTCCAATAGTTGTACGACATAATATAGTTGCCTGCTCTTGTAGAGTCGGGCTTTACCCATACAGCAATCGACAACGCAGAACCTTGAAAATCAGTTGCCGAATAGGTTGCAATCTCAAGATGCGAACCATTGTTGAAGTAGATGGCTTTGCCCACTTTGCCTGCAATAAAACTTGGCTTATTGGTAGCAGCACCAAAGATTTCAGCAGGACCTGTCTCTAATGTTGCCACTAATCCTTTGCCGGCAGATGTCAACTCGGTGGTAGTTGCGGTGCCTTCGTCAAAACTTAGTCCAATCAATAGTGCCGCAGCAGGGATAGCACCATAAGCAGACGCCAAGAATACATCTTTGGCGTTGTCAAGTTGTACCTTCACGTTGTCCACCGCCGTTTGCGAAGCATCGGCATCGGCAGCCACTGTTTTGGCTGCGGCGAGCACCGCTTTGAAGGCATCAATTGCCGCCTGCGGGTACGCTACGGTGGTGGCAGCAGTAGCCAAGCCGTCGCACTCAGTTATTGACACGTTCAACTCTGCTTTATCGGCAGCAGTTGGTGTGGAGGCGTCATCTCCACAACTTGTTACCGTAGCCGCTATGGCTACAGACATTATGCCGTAAAAGGCATTTCTCAACAAATTGGTTTTTTTCATAACACAAATAATTAAAATAAAAGAAACTAAAAACTAAAAACTAATTCATAACTATGAATTATATTCATAACTTGTTGTTGGCGTCCACTTCCATTTGCGGCAGCGGAAAATAGTAGCGAGGCTCTTGCCACGTAAAGCCTGTGCCCACAAGGGCTTGCTCGGCATACTCTCTGCCGTAGCGCATCAGGTCGTAAAAGCGGTGGCACTCAAAGCCCAACTCGCGGCGGCGTTCGGTGCGTATGATAGCGCGCAGCGTGCTTTGCGCGGCGGTGGTGTCTGCCAATCCTGCGCGGCGGCGCACGCTATTGAGCGGCACGTTGGCACCTGCTGCGCCCGATTCGTTAAGGGCTTCGGCTTGCATTAGCAGCAGGTCGGCGTAGCGCAGGTAGTGGTAGGGTATGGTGGAGTAGCCAATGGGGCGCGCGCTGGGGTTGTCCTCGCAGTACTTTTTGACCAAATAGCCCGTTGCCTCCGACCACGAGTCGCTAAACGTGAGACCGTTGAACCACGGTTTGCCATTGCGCCCAATGCTGGCGTCGAGGCGCGGGTCGCCGCTGCCGGTGGCGGTTGGTTCGGTAAAACAATCCACAAACGCCTGTGTGGGCGCGTTAAAGTGGTAGCCGCTCTCTATGCTGGGTGCCATCCACACCGTGAATTCATTGCCCAGCGACACCTCCATTGATTGAGCAAAGCGCAAGCCAAAAATAACTTCGGTACTGTCCTCTGCGCCCGAATGGAACAAGTCGGCGTAGTTGTTCAACAACGCGTACTGCTGCAAATCCTCCAACCTTTGTATGGCGGCAAGGCAGTCGCTGTATTTTTGTTGATACAAATAGGTCTTTGCCAGCAGGGCGAGTGCCGCTCCCTGCGTAACGCGCCCGCGCTCCGCAGCGCCGTAATAAGGGGGCAGTGCGTCTGCCGCCGCTTGCAAGTCGGCTTCTATTTTACTGTAAATAAGGTCGGGGGTGCTCAGTGCCACGTGAATGGCATCGGCAGTGGTCTGCGGCTTGTCCTTGTAGGGCACCGCTCCAAAGATGTTTACCAACTGAAAGTAAGAGAACGCTCGGATAAAGCGTGCCTCACCTATCAGGTGGTCGCGCGTGGGAATGTTCATTGGCTGCACGTAGGCGATGACGTTGTTTGCCTGCGACACGGTTTCGTAGGTCTTTTGCCAAAACACGGCGATGTCGCCGTTGTCGGAGGTGGCGGTAAAACCGTCTATGCCGTCCATACCGGCTTGGTCGCCTGCGTTGCCGCCCTTTGCGGCATCATCGGAGGCAACATCGCCAAAAATCCACCACTTGGTGCCATAGAGCGAGGCATAAACGCCCACAACCGCCGCCGCCGCAGCATCCTCAGAGGTGTAGTAGTTTTCGGGCGAGTAGTCCGACCGCATACTCTCGTCCAAGAAATTATCGCAACTGCACAGCAGCAGCATCGCAAAAACAGGTAATCGTTTCATAGTTTAATGAGTTATATTATATATTGTATGTTAAACCAAATTTACATCTGCCCACCCGTAGGGGCGCACCCACGTGTGCGCCCTATATCTGCGTGTGCGCCCAATATCTGCGCCCGAATATGTGCCGCCCGTTAATATCAGGGCAAACACGTAGGTTTGCCCCTACGTGTGCGCCCAATATCTGCGCCCGAATATGTGCCGTCCGTTAATATCAGGGTAAACACGTAGGTTTGCCCCTACACCGAACCATAATATCAACCACCCCCTGCCCCCTCCAAAGGAGGGGAATTTGGCGAGGGACTGCCCTATTAAAAAATTCATAATTGTATTCATTGTCCATTGTCCATTATCCATTATCCATTAAAAAGTTACATTCACGCCAAAGGTAAAGCACATAGCCACAGGGTAGGTGCCCCAATCGATGCCGTTGGCGCGGTCGCCTTCGCCTGCTCTGGAGGAGTTGGTGCTTGCGGTCATTTCGGGGTCGAGACCGGAGTAGCCGGTGAGCGTCAGCAGGTTGGTTGCCGACACGTACATACGCAGGGTCTCGATGCCTGCCTTTTTGCTGTTGGGCACGGTGTATCCTAACTGGATATTTTTGAGGCGAAAGTAAGAGCCGTCCTCCAAAAAGCGCGTGGTGCCCGACTTGGCATTGTTTTGCGCTGCCGACCACGAGGCGCGCGGATAGGCATTGGTGCTGCCCTCGCCCGTCCAGCGGTTGCTGTAGTAGCGCTCTGTGGTGGGGAATCCGCGATAAAAACCCTCTATGTCCTTGTTGACCTGCACATATATTTTTTGCCCAAAAGCACCTTGAAAGAACACACTCAAGTCCCACTGCCGATAGTAGCCCGACAGGGTGAGACCGGTGGTAAACGCCGGAATGGCGCTGCCTGCAAACACGCGGTCTGCGGCATCAATGGTGCCGTCGGCGTGGTTGTCCTTGTATTTTACATCGCCCGGCTTGATGCCCCTGCCCTGATAGGCAGAGGTGAGCACCTCCATTTCGTTTTGAAAAATGCCGTCCATTTCGTACAAGTAAAATGCGCCGATGGGATGCCCCACCTGCGTGCGCGTGGCGTTCACGCCTTGGTCAACGCGCCCCGATTCGATGGGTGCTTCGAGCGATAGGACTTCGTTGTGTAGGAAGCCGCCGTTGAGCGTGATGTTGAAGCCGCTGCGGCTAAAATCTTTGCGGTAAAACAGTTCCACATCCACCCCTGTGTTGAGCACGCTGCCGTTGTTGACCCAGGGCAACTCCACGCTGCCCACCGAAGGCGGGTAGGAAGCAGCCACCAGCATCTTGTCCGTTATCTTGTAGTAGTAATCTACGGCGACACCCACGCTGCCTTGCCACAACTCGAGGTCAATGCCTGCGTTGAACTGATTGCTGGTTTCCCATTTGAGTTCGGTGTTGCCCAACTTTGACATTCGGTAGCCGTTGTAGGTGCTGCCGCCAAAGGTGTAGTACTGCTCTGCCGAGTAGCGGCTTTGGTTGGCGTAGAGACCCACGTTTTGGTTGCCAATGGCGCCGTATCCCACGCGCAGTTTGAGTTTGTTGATGGTGGATAAACTTTTCATAAACTCTTCGCTCTCCATATTCCAACTGCCCGACACGGAGTAGAACGTGCCCCAGCGATTGCCTGCGGCAAAGCGAGACGAGCCGTCCTCGCGCAGGAGCAGCGAGAGGTAGTACTTTTGGGCATAGTTGTAGTTGAGCGAGCCAAAAAACGAGAGCAGCGTTGCGCCCCATTCGCCCTGATTGGGATGACGCTGCGTTTGCCCTTTGCCCAAATACTGCAAGTCCGAATAACCGCTTTCGCTGCCGCCCAGCGTTTGTCCGTTTTCGCTAATTGCCTCCGTGCCCGCAAACCAACTAAAGGCGTGCGCATTGCCCAAGGCAAAGTGGTGGTTGAGCGTAGCGTTGGCGGTGATGTTGGTATTTTCCGTTTGATTTACATCCAAACTATTGGCGGCGTTGATGCGGTTGGCAGTGCCCCAGGTGGCGTTGAAGGTGCGCGACAAGGTGTTGTTGTAGTCGGCACCCACCGTGCTTTTTATAGAAAAGTTGAGCGGCAGCGTAATGAGCACGTTGCCCGAAATGAGCAGGGACTTCATTTTTTCGGTCATATCGGTGTTGGCTGCCAAACCCACAGGGTTGTAGCCATCGCCAAAAAACGAGTCGTACATTGAGTTGCCAAAGTACTCCGAGGGCTTGTCCACAAACACGCCCTGCTCGTTGCGCACAGGAATAGCGGGGTTGCGAAAGAAGGCATAGCGCACCACGCTGCCGCCATTGTCCGCAACGCCGGCGCCCTCTGCCGCAACGTCGCTCGCACTCGCAAAGCCGTCGCCCGAACTCGACACCCTGCCGCGCAAAGACGTGGAGGCATTGATGTTGAGACCCACCTGCAACCAATTTTTTACCTTAGAATTGAGGTTGCTGCGCACACCCAAGCGGCTATAGTCGGTGTTGAGGATAATGCCATCTTGATTGAAGTACGACAAGCCAACAAGGTACTGGGTTTTGTCGGTGCCGCCGCTCACCGACAACTCGTGCGAATGAAGCGGTGCGATGCGAAAAATCTCTTGCAAATAATTGACATCTGCAAAATCCTTGATGTAGTCGCCTTCAATGAGGGCGCGGGGTACCGGCGCACCCACGTTGTCGGCACGTGCTGCTTCGTTGTACAATTCAACATACTGCGCAGTATTCACCATCTTGGTCAAACGACCGTGCTGCTGAAAGCCCACCTGACCGTTGTACGACACAACGGCTTTGCCCGCCTTGCCGCCCTTGGTGGTGATGAGCACCACGCCGTTGTTGGCGCGCGCCCCATAAATGGCAGCGGAGGAGGCATCTTTCAAAATAGTGATGTTGTCGATGTCGCCGGGCGAGATATTGTTCAGTCCATTTTCGACCGGAATACCGTCCACGATGTAGAGCGGGTCGTTGCTCGAACTGATAGAGCCAACGCCGCGAATGCGCACCGACACCGCGCTGCCCGGCGCACCTGTTTGGTTGCTCACCTGCACGCCCGCCACGCGCCCCTGCAATGCCATCTGCGCCGACGGAGTGGGTATTTTGCTCAAATCCTTGCTATCGACTTTGCTCACCGCGCCCGACACATCGCGCCGCTTTTGCACTGCGTAACCCGTTACCACCACCTCGTCGAGCGCCCGAGCATCTATGCTCAAGCGAATGGTGATGGGCGTTTGCGACTGCACCTGCAATGTTTTGGACCAATAACCCATATACGAAACCGTAATGCTGGCGGGGCTTGCAGTGGTTAGCGCAAAACGACCGTTCACGTCCGTCATTGTACCAACGGCAGCATTGAGCACCGCCACGCTTGCACCCACCAAAGGTTCGCCGTCGGCATCGTCCAAAACTTGCCCCACGATTTGCCCCACGGATACCGCAACCGAAACATCGGCGTTGACGTTTATTTGCGCCGCTGCGGTGTAAGCAACAATGGCTGCGATGGATAACAGGGATAGTTTTTTCATTTTGTAATATGTTTTAATTCTTTTAGTTAATTCTTTTTTGAGATGCTATTTTTTCTAAAGCCTCGCAGAGGCGATACTTTATTAACCGTAGGCTTTAGCCTACGGCATCGGTAATATCTCGTAACCACCAAGCCCTGCAAGGGCGACACTTGCGAATGTGTCGTCCCTGCGGGACTTAGCAGCGAGGAAATGTAGGTTGTCCGTAGGCTGAAGCCTACGGTTAATAAAGTGCTGTCCCTGCGGGACAAAACGCCATAATTCTTGAAACATTGTTGCAATCATAAAATAGCACCTCAAAAAAGAATTAACCATTATTTTTTATTTTTGTTATTTACATTTTTTCCCCAACGCGATGCGTTGGGCTGAATTAAGTTGCGCTTTCAGCGCGTGTTTTACTCTTTTAGTGTCAAATTTCAACCTTTTAGCCTCGACTTTCAACCTTTTTACTTGAACTTTCAACCTTTTAGCCTCGACTTTCAACCTTTTTACTTGAACTTTCAACCTTTTTGCTTGAACTTTTAACCTTTTTGCTTGAACGTTCAACCTTTTTGCTTGAACTTTTAACCTTTTTGCTTGAAAGTTCAACCTTTTTACTTGAACTTTGAGCCTTTTAGCATCAACTTCGACCCTTTTTGCTTGGATTTTGAGCAATCGGGGTTCTTAATATGCGATAATATCATCCCCCACCTTCAACACATTTCCGTCCATTTTGATTTTTGTGCCTGCGGGCAATTCTATTGCTATCACTGCTTGGTCGGCAGGGATGGTAACGGATACATTTGTATTCACATTTTTTGCCAAATATCTTTTTGAAACAATATCAAACACATCGCACTTGCTTTGCGTATAATAAACCACGGCGGTGTCCGCCTGATAGGGGTTGTAGTAGAGGTAAACAGGGTATTTTCGCGCGGCGTAGAAGTCGGTGGCGTTGCAGTTGAGGCGCAAAATCATTGATACGTTGGTGGTGTCGGCAAGCGCGCCCATAATGCCCACCGGCGAGGTGCTGTACAAACTAAACATACTTTCCGGCGGGTTGGCAGACGTCCAATTGGGACCGTCGCCGAGCGCCACAGGGTGCACGCCTTTGAGCGCGGGCTTGTTGTAGGCATCCTCGTAGCGCAGCCCCTCGTAGGCAACTAACGAATTTGTGTATTCCTTCCACTCGGGCAACCATTGATGCGCATCGTCTATTTCGTTGGCAAGT
>BNTQ01000027.1 GCA_025996715.1 Bacteroidia bacterium
CAATTGCGAGTTGTAACTTTTGGGGCTGCGTTGCACGTTGAGTTGCGTAAGCAGCAGTTGCGTAATCCATTCTTTTACAATGGTTTTGCCATTGCTCCCCGTGATGCCCAGCACAGGGCACGCCAACTGCTCTCGATGATGTTTTGCCAATTTTTGCAGGGCTTGCAGCGTATCCTCTACCTGCACAAATGAGGCATTGGGGTACAGTGAATAGTTGATTTGTTGGCTGACCAAAAAATGACGTACCCCTTGTGCATAAATGTTGGCTAAATAGTGGTGTCCATTGTTGCGTGTGCCCACCAATGCCACAAATAAAGTGTCTTGCGCCCACACCAAATGGCGGCTGTCGGTGCTGATGCGGCAAATGCTGCCGATGGGGCTTCCGGTAAGGGTTCCACCCACAATTTTGGCTATGTTTTGAAGGGTATATTTCATCAAAAGTTCAAACAATCAAGATATTAAGGCAGTAACAAACAATGATAATTTCTTTTGGATGGTATGTAAAAAAATACTACCTTTGCGCAAAAATAATACATTTTTTTGCAACGACGGTTCCGTAGCTCAGTTGGATAGAGCAACAGATTTCTAATCTGTGGGTCGTGAGTTCGAGTCTCACCGGAATCACTTAATTATTGCTACAATACCCCCATCCCTGTTAACGCTGCACGCACTTGCTCCACATTTTTGAACAGAATGGTAGCAATGCCGAGACGCTGCGCGGTATCTATGTTTTCTTGTCGGTCGTCAATGAACACGCTTTCTTGTGCTTGCAAGTGATAGCGTTCCAACAAGATATTGTAAATGCGCGGGTCGGGTTTGCACACTTTTTCGTAGCCCGAAACTACAATACCATCCAGCGTTTCAAAAAATGGGTTCGCATTGCGAGCCAACGGAAAGGTCTCTGCCGCCCAATTGCTCAAGCCATAAGTAGCGTATCCGGCAGCCTGCAAATCGGCCAGCAAGGCAACGGTATCTTTGTTTACCTCGCCCAACGATTCTGCCCACCGCTCGTGATAGGCAGCAATGTATTGGCTGTGTTGCGGGTATTTTGCCTGCATATTTTTCATATTGTCGGCGAGCGAAATTCCGCTGTCTAAGTTGTCGTTCCACTCGTCGTGCCACACGGTTTGCATAAAGTTTTCCAACTCCTGCGCAGGAATCATTTTGCGAAACAAATAGCGGGGATTCCAATCAATGAACACGTTGCCGAAATCGAAAATGATGTTTTTTATTGCCATTGTTAATTGAATTATCTTTGTTGAAACAATTTTATCAGCGGGCGCACGTAGTCTTCGTCGGTGCCAACGCTCACCGAATCTACCTTGCAGCGATTGAGCGTTTGTTGCAAATTCTGTTCAAGATGTTGCCAATGCTGCTCGTATTGCCGTCTGGTGGCAGCCACAGAAGTGTCCACCCACACGGTTTTGCGCGTTTCGGCATCCGCAAATTCGGCTATGCCAATGTTGGGCATCACCATTTCGCGCACATCGTAGGTGCGTATAATGCCAATGTCGTGCTTGCGTGAAGCGATTTTGAGCGCGTTTTCAAAACGGATATTATGGTTGGCATCGGTGTCGAGCATATCGCTCAAAATGAAGGCAGAGCAACGCTTTTTGATGGCATTGGTCAAAAAAACTAATGCTTCGCCAATGTTGGTTTGTGTGCTTTGCGGCTCAAATTCGAGCAACTCGCGGATGATGCGAAGCGTGTGCGAGCGTCCCTTTTTGGGTGGAATAAATTTTTCGACCTTATCACTAAAAAATAGCACACCCACTTTGTCGTTGTTGATGCCTGCCGAAAACGACAGCACGGCTGCGATTTCGGTAATTAGTTCTTTTTTGAATTTAGCAGTAGTGCCAAACATTCGCGAGCCGCTCACGTCGATGAGCAACATCACGGTCAACTCGCGCTCCTCCTCAAAAACCTTGATGTAGGGCGCGTTGTGGCGTGCGGTAACGTTCCAATCAATGTTGCGAATTTCGTCGCCATAGCGATACTCGCGCACCTCACTAAACGACATACCCCGCCCCTTAAAGGCACTGTGGTACTCGCCTGCAAAAATTTGCTTGGACAGCCCGCGCGACTTTATTTCAATTTTGCGTACTTTTTTTAATAACTCTGCTGTATCCATTGTTAGGGAACTTCGACTGCGTTCAACACTTGCGTTATCACATCTTCGGTGGTCATATTTTCGGCTTCTGCCTCATACGTCAAGCCAATGCGGTGGCGCATTACGTCGTAGCATACGGCACGCACGTCTTCGGGAATCACGTAGCCGCGCCGTTTGATGAAGGCGTACGCCTTGGCTGCCAACGACAAATTGATGCTGGCACGCGGCGAGCCGCCGTAACTGATGAGCGGCTTCAAATTTTTCAAGTTGTAATCTTCGGGCGTGCGGGTGGCAAACACAATATCCACAATGTAACGCTCAATTTTTTCGTCCATATAAACGTCCCGCACCACCGCGCGGGCACGCACAATGTCGTCGGGTTTGAGCACCGCTGAGGCTTGTGGGAATGTGCCTGTTACATTTTGTCGGATAATCAATTTTTCTTCCTCTTTTTTGGGATAAGAAATAACCACTTTGAGCATAAAACGGTCCAATTGCGCTTCGGGCAGCGGGTAGGTGCCCTCTTGCTCCAGCGGGTTTTGCGTTGCCAACACCAAAAACGGCTCGGGCAGTTTGTAGGTGTTGTCGCCAATGGTTACTTGCCGCTCCTGCATTGCCTCCAGCAAGGCGCTCTGTACCTTTGCGGGCGAGCGATTGATTTCGTCTGCCAAAATAAAATTGGCAAAAATGGGACCTTGTTTCACCACAAATTCTTCGCGCTTTTGGCTGTAAATCATTGTGCCAATAAGGTCGGCGGGCAAGAGGTCGGGCGTGAATTGGATGCGGCTAAATTTTGCATCCACCACCTTTGCCAAAGTGTTGATGGCCAAAGTTTTGGCCAATCCCGGAACGCCCTCCAACAGCACGTGCCCGTTGCTGAGCAAGCCAATGAGCAGGCTCTCGTTGAGGTGTTTTTGCCCCACAATCACTTTGCCCATTTCCATAGTGAGGATGTCCACAAAACTGCTCTCCTGCTGGATGCGGTCGTTCAATTCTTTGATGTTAACATTGGTACTCATAGCGATTTTTATAGTGTAATAGATTTAATTTCGTCTCTGCGGTTGTCGGGGGTGGTGTCAAGTATGCAATCTTTTATCCGCTCAAAACCCTGCTCTTGGTCTTTTGGCACTATCAACCTTGCCAAAAGTAGAATTGCTTTGTTGGTATGGTAAAAGTCGTTTTCTTTGAGTTTGGCAATCTCTTCCCGCAACTCGCTTTTTGTTGCAAAATTTGCCATATCAATTTTAACCTCTGTGAGTTGCGCTTTAACGGCGGCAACATCGGTCTTAACAGACATTACTTCGCCCTCTGTTTTTCCTATCCTATGGTAAAACTTTGCAGCCCACCACACTACAACCAACGTGATAGCAATGGCGGCAAGCATAGGCGATTTGTCTGATAAATATGTAATAATGGTTTCCATAGAGCAAGTATATTAAAGGTAATTTTTATAGTACAAAGGTAGTAAATTTTTTAATTAATAAGTAGTAGGAATAGTAGTTTTTCATATTAGTAGTATGACAACTTTTTACAACGTAATAGATTTGATTTCGTGTTTTTTGTTTTCGGGTGTGGTTTCGAGGATAGTATCCTTTATCCGCTCAAAACTTTGTACTTGGTCTTTTTTTAGTAAGGCAGAAAAACCTATCAACATTGCTTTGTTGGTATGGAAAAAGTCGTTCTCTTTTAATGCAACTATTTTGCTATCAACGTCGTTTTTGACATCGGCAACATCGTTTTTGACATCGGCAACGTCATTTTTGGTAGCAATGCCCAATTTTTCGTGCAATAAGTATTTCATCAGCGGTTTACGAAACATAACAAAGAAACCACCGATGCAAATAAGAATTAGCACCACCGTAGCCAAAGGATAGCGGCTCGTAAGCAAATTGTCTAAAAAATCAAAAAAGTTCATTTTGAAAGTTGGTTAGTGCTTTAAAAAATAATTATTCACAAAAGTACAAAATCTTTTAATTAGTAGAATAAAAAGGTTACAAATTTTTATTTTAAAAAGATTAGAAGTAATTTTGCGTGCAAAGTTATTAAAATTTTTATTTTTTACAAAATTATGAATCGCGACACTCAACTTTTTGAATTGATTGAAAAAGAGCGTGAACGCCAAACACAGGGTTTGGAACTCATTGCATCTGAAAATTACGTGAGCCAACAGGTGCTGGAGGCTATGGGCTCGGTGCTCACCAACAAATATGCCGAAGGCTACCCCAACGCCCGCTACTACGGCGGCTGTTCGGTGGTTGACCAAACGGAGCAATTGGCCATCGACCGCTTGTGCCAATTGTTTGATGCCGAGTATGCCAATGTGCAGCCGCACTCGGGTGCGCAAGCCAATATGGCAGTGTTTTTGAGCACGCTCAAAGTCGGCGATACCTTTATGGGCTTAGATTTGTCGCACGGCGGACACCTCACGCACGGCTCGCCTGTAAATATGTCGGGGATGTGGTTCAACGCGGTGTCGTACACCGTGCGCGAAGACACAGGCTTGGTGGATTACGAGCAAATGGAGCAACGTGCGCTGGAGCACAAACCGCGCCTCATTATTGGCGGTGCATCAGCCTACTCGCGCGAGTGGGACTACGAGCGTATGCGCAAAATTGCCGACAGTGTGGGCGCAATTTTGTGGATAGATATGGCGCACACCGCCGGCATTATTGCCGCAGGATGGCTCAAAAATCCTGTAAAATATGCGCACATTGTAACCTCTACCACCCACAAAACTTTGCGCGGACCGCGTGGCGGCATTATTTTGGTAGGCAAAGATTTTGAAAACACTTGGGGCGTAAAAACACCCAAAGGCGAAACCAAAAAAATATCGCAAATGCTCAATTCTGCTGTGTTTCCGGGCATACAAGGCGGTCCGTTGGAACACGTGATTGCTGCCAAAGCAGTAGCGTTTTACGAGGCATTGCAACCTGCGTTTAAAACCTATCAGCAGCAAGTAAAAACCAATGCACAGACATTGGCAAAATCGTTTTTGGATTTGGGCTACAAAATTTTCTCGGGGGGCACAGACAACCATCTTTTGTTGCTTGACCTGCGCTCAAAATTCCCCGACCTCACAGGCAAACAAGCCGAAAATGCTTTGGTAGCCGCCGACATCACTGCCAACAAAAATATGGTGCCCTACGACACCCGCTCGCCCTTTCAAACATCGGGTATCAGGGTGGGCACGCCGGCAGTTACCACCCGCGGATTAAAGGAGGATGCAATGCCCAAAATTGCCGAATTGATAGATACCGTGTTGAAAAAAACGGAAGACGAAAAGGTAATTTTGACAGTGCGCAAAGAGGTGAATGCAATGATGAAAGACTTGCCGCTTTTTCAATAATGTTGGGTATTGTATAGTGGTATGGAATCTATTGCATTTATTGTGAATCCCATTGCGGGCGGAAAGTCTAAGCGGCTATTTCCAAAGCACGTTGCTGCTGCCTTTTCGCAGACGCATTATCATACTCAAATAGTTTATACACAGCAAGCAGGAGATGCCGAACAGATGGCCAAAACCTTTGCAGCACAAGGGTTTGGCAAAATAGTAGCAGTGGGCGGCGACGGCACTGTGAACGAAGTGGCACGAGGTTTGATAGACACTCCGGCGGCTTTGGGCATAGTGCCCTATGGCTCGGGCAATGGGCTGGCGCGGCATCTCAAAGTGCCTGTGCTGATGCCGCGCAAAGCCTTGTCGTTTATTGCCAACGCACAAGTGTGTGCCATCGACTATTGCACGCTCAACGGTGCTCCTTTCTTTTGCACTGCGGGCGTGGGTTTTGACGCTCTTGTGGGCAATAAATTTGCCAATGATACGCAGCGCGGATTAACTACCTACATCAAGCACGTTGTGGACAATATCGCTACCTATCGTCCCGAAAAATACCGCCTTGTGATAGATGGCAAAGCCATAGAGCGCACTGCGTTTTTGATTACTTTTGCCAATGCCTCGCAGTGGGGCAACAACGGCTACATTGCCCCCAATGCCAACATTAGCGATGGTTGGATGGATGTGGTGATTATCAATGAATTTGCAGCCTACAAACTACCGTCGATGGTAACTAAACTTTTTACCCGACAATTGCCCTCAGAGCCAGAGGTAGAAACCTTTCGCTGCAAGCACGTTGTGGTAGAATGTGCCAAAAAAGGTTACGCCCACTACGATGGCGAACCCACCACGCAAGGTAACTATTTGGAAGTAAAAATTTTTCCGCAAAGACTCAATGTGCTCACAATTTAAGTTTCAGGTTTCAAGAAGTTGGAATTATTCATTGTCCATTATTCATTGTCCATTATTCAATATCTCTGCCATATTTTCGCGCATAGAGTGCCGCGAGCGGAATGGAATCTTGTAAAATTCGCACGTACGGTAGGTTTCCTGAATTTCTTTTATCAGTGCAACAACTTCGATAGGTAGCGAGTGGTATTTTTCCATCAAGTTTTTGATGGCAGCGTTGCACAGCCACATTCTGCAACCCAACGCCTTTACCTTACACCCATCATCGCCCAAATGCAGGCAACCTGTGCAACAAAGCGTGCCCATATCAACATCGGCATCCCCCTCCCTAACAGCAATACATTGCGCCACGCCGCCTTCTATAGTAATCGCGCAGGGGTCAATTTTTTGTAATAAATCCGAGATAATGCTATACTGCTGCTCATAGTATTGCAGTTTGTCTTCGGCAGATGTTATGTTGTATGCCATTTGTAATAATCTTTGTTTTTGTAGCACCAGAGCCGATTGTAACCATATCGTTGATACCAACGATATGGTCAAAAAACCTACACCAACTTCCCCATCTGTTCCTCTATTGTTTCGCTATTTGCAACGGTCTCTTTTTATTTTCCAATTTTTTTATACTCTCAGTCGTGGGCAAATTTTCGGGCATTGTGCCGCCCAATTCTTTTATGGTTTGGCGCACTTTTTTGCCTACCTCAAAATGCGCCTGATTGGCGTTGTTCTTGCCTTTTATGTTTTCGCGCTTTAGTTTTTCTTCTGCTTGCGTGGCACGGAATAAATTGGCTGCTAACTCGGTACTGCCCATATGGTCAAGAATGTTCTGGCTTTTTTTCAACTGCTTGCGTTGGTGAATACCTTTGGCATCCAATCCGCCGTACAAACCCTTGTAGCCAAAATTTTGAAAAATAGCGTAATCAATAGCATCTACAACCCCTGAATTGTGGGCGGCTTCGGCTAATTGTGTGTTGTGCCGCTTGAGTTCGTTGCGCAAAAACAAACGTTTTTCATCTTCGGAGGTTAAACTATTGTATGCCTCCATTTGTCGAATTTCCTGCAAGCGTGTTTGTATGGCAAAGTAGGTCTGCCCCAGCGCAATCACCTCTTTTGAAGGGTCAGCATTTTGCACAATCAGGTAACAGGCATAGCGCGACAATTTTATGTTATCTATTGAACGCATAGCACCTTTGCCCAAATTTATCATTTCGTTGATATCAACGAAATGATCCAAAACCGCATGGTTGCTATGTTTGCACGCTTCTTTGGCTTTGTCAATTACGGCAATAAAATTTCGATAATTGACATATTCAAGAGCCTTTGCAAAATCGCGGGCACTCCAATACTCGTTGCCATTTTCGTCAATTTGCCGTATTTGTTCAAAAACCACGGCTACTTTTTGTGTAATTTCTTGTGTACTCATAATCTTAAAATTTTTAGTTTTTGTAGTATTTACGCCACTTGTAACCATATCGAGCATATCCTCGATATGGTCAAAACCCTTACCCCAACTTCCCCATCTGCTCCTCTATCGCTTTTATCTTTGCTTCTGCGTCGCTTTGCTTTTTGCGTTCTAAGACGACAACGGCTTCGGGGGCACTGCTCACAAATTTTGCGTTGCTCAATTTGGCTTGTACCGACTGCAAAAACTTTTGATAGTAGGCTAAATCGGTCTGTAGTTTTTTGCGCTCTTCCTCAACGTTTATCAGGTTCTCGAGCGGAACAAAAAACTCTGTGGTGTCCACCATAAACGAAATGAGCGATGACTGATGCGCAATGAGCGACGAGTCGTCATTGACTGCAACGTTGGCTAAACGGGCAACAACGGCTTTCACTGCATCGGGAACATCACCTTTGTAAAATAGTTGCAGCGCCTCTTTGGGCGAGATATTTTTGCTCTGCCGCAGGTTGCGGATGTTGGATACCACTTGCTTGGCAAGGTCAAAATTTTTCAACACCTCCTCGTCAAACTCACTCGCCGCACGGGGCTGCAGGGCATACATAATGGTTGGCTGGTCGCTGGTTGCTGGTAACTGTTCGCTGTAAAGGCTTTGCCACAGTTCCTCCGTGATGAACGGCATAAACGGATGCAGCAACCGCAGCATTGCATCAAAGATTTTGAGCGTTGCCTCATAAGTTTTTTTGTCAATGCTTGTGCCTTGCAAGGGTTTCACAATTTCCAAGTACCAGCCCGAAAACTCGTCCCAGTATAG
Organism: Bacteroidia bacterium; assembly: GCA_025996715.1. Taxonomy (GTDB): domain Bacteria; phylum Bacteroidota; class Bacteroidia; order Bacteroidales; family UBA932; genus BNTQ01. Next base: position 8,561 of record BNTQ01000027.1, read on the forward strand.
TTTGTAGAGTTCCATCAGGGCTTCGGACAGGCGGTATTTGTCAAAATCATCGTTCACTTTGGCAATCGTTTTGTTGATGAGCGCATAAAACCATTCCACGGCAACCTTTGCGTGTTGCGGTTGTTCGCAATCTGCCGCTTGCCAACCTTTTACGAGCCTAAATGCGTTCCAAATTTTGTTGCAAAAGTTGCGTCCCTGTTCGCACAAAGCCTCGTCGAAAGGTAAATCGTTGCCGGCGGGGGACGTGAGCAGCATTCCCAAGCGCACGCCATCTGCACCGTACTTGTCAATCAGCCCAATGGGGTCGGGCGAATTGCCCAGCGACTTGCTCATTTTGCGCCCTAACTTATCGCGCACAATGCCCGTCAGATATACGTTTTTGAAGGGATAGCCGCCTGCCCATTCGTAGCCTGCAATAATCATTCGCGCCACCCAAAAGAACAGAATTTCGGGCGCAGTAACGAGGTCGGCGGTCGGGTAGTAGTACTGCAAATCTTGGTTGGGGTCAACGGGTTCGTCCGCATTTTCGTCTGCGCCTGCCACTTCGGGGTCAAACACCGAAATAGGCCACAGCCACGACGAAAACCACGTATCCAAACAGTCCTCATCCTGCCGCAAATCGTCAATGGACAATTTGTTATTGCCCGTTCTTTGGTGTGCTATTTTCAATGCATCCTCTGCTGTTTCCGCCACTATGCACCCCTCCAACCTCCCCGAAGGGGAGGCTTTCTTCCCCCCTTCGGGGGGACAGAGGGGGGTGGTTAGATACCAAGCGGGTATGCGGTGCCCCCACCACAACTGCCGCGATATGCACCAGTCCTTGATATTCTCCATCCAATGGCGGTAGGTGTTTTTGAATTTGGACGGATAAATTTGCACATCATCGCTCATCACCGCCTCCAATGCAGGCTGCGACAAGTCTTGCATTTTCACAAACCACTGTGTCGAAAGTTTGGGTTCAATGGGCACGTCGGTACGCTCCGAACAGCCAACATTGTTGGTGTAGGGTTCTACTTTTTCTAATAATCCTGCCTCAGCAAGGTCTTTTTCAATCTGCTTGCGCACATCGAAACGGTCTTGTCCCACGTAAATTTGCGCTTTTTCGTTGAGTGTGCCGTCATCATTGAAAATATCTATCACTTCCAAGTGGTGTTTTTCGCCCAACATATAATCGTTAATATCGTGTGCCGGCGTAACTTTGAGGCAACCTGTGCCAAATTCCATATCCACATAATCGTCCTCAATCACAGGAATTTCGCGATTGACAAGAGGTACTATCAGCCGCTTCCCTTTGAGGTGCGCGGTCTTGGGATTGTTAGGATTGATGGCAACTGCCGTATCGCCCATAATCGTTTCGGGGCGCGTGGTGGCGATTACAGCACAACCATTTTCTCCCTCAATTTTATACTTTATGTAATAAAGTTTAGAGGAAACCTCCTTGTGTATCACCTCTTCATCGCTCAGCGCCGTCTTTGCTTTGGGGTCCCAATTGACCATACGCACGCCTCGGTAAATCAGCCCTTTGTTGTACAAATCAACAAACACGCGGACGACGGAGCGCGAATAGTCGGGATTCATTGTGAAGTTGGTGCGCTGCCAATCGCACGACGCGCCCAAACGCTTGAGTTGTTCAAGGATGATGCCGCCGTGTTTGCGCGTCCATTCCCAAGCGTGCTCCAAAAATTGCTCGCGCGTGAGGTCTTTTTTGTTGATGCCCTCGGCGGCGAGTTTGGCTACCACTTTGGCTTCGGTGGCAATGGAGGCGTGGTCGGTACCCGGCACCCAACAGGCGTTTTTGCCCTGCATACGCGCACGGCGCACCAGCACATCCTGAATGGTGTTGTTGAGCATATGACCCATATGCAGCACCCCCGTTACGTTGGGCGGCGGAATCACCATTGCGAAAGGCTCGCGTTCATCGGGCGTGGAATGGAAAAAGTTGTGTTCCATCCAGTACTCATACCATTTTTTTTCTATTTCGGCAGGCGAATAGACAGTAGCAAGTGTTTGCATAATTATTGATTATTATGTAAAAAATTACCCGCAAGCGGGCATTAAAACGAGTAGCAAAAGTACAAAAACTTATGATATTTCTTGCAAATGAGCAAAAATTTCTCTCTGATTTATTTTGTAAAAATAAAATATCTTTTGTACCTTTGCACAACATTTATTAAAAACATTCTTAGTATCAACACATTATTAAACCTATTATATTATGATTTATTCACACGAAGTAGAGCATCAATGCATTGTAAAACAAGGCAATTTGCACGGCTCGGCACCCATTCCTGAGGAGGGAAAATGGGTCAAAGCCAAAGAAATCAAAGACATTTCGGGGCTTACGCACGGCGTGGGCTGGTGTGCACCGCAACAAGGCGGTTGCAAACTTACCCTCAACGTCAAAGACGGCATCATAGAGGAGGCACTCATCGAAACGGTGGGATGCTCCGGTATGACCCACTCTGCGGCTATGGCTGCCGAAATTTTGCAAGGCAAAACCATCCTTGAAGCACTCAACACCGACCTCGTTTGCGATGCCATTAACACCGCTATGCGCGAGTTGTTTTTGCAAATCGTGTACGGACGCACCCAAAGCGCGTTTAGCGAAGGCGGCTTGGTCATTGGCGCAGGCTTAGAGGACTTGGGCAAAGGCTTGCGAAGCCAAGTGGGCACTATGTTTGCCACCAAAGCCAAAGGCGTTCGCTACCTCGAAATGGCTGAGGGCTACATCAACCGCATGGCATTGGATGCCGACGGCGAAGTGATTGGCTACGAGTTTATCCACCTTGGCAAAATGATGGATGCTATCAAAAAAGGCACCGACGCCAACGAGGCACTCAAAAAAGCCACCTCCACCTACGGCAGGTTTGCAGAAGCAGCCAAGTACATTGACCCGCGCGTAGAATAAATTGACAAAATAGTTTCTAAATTAAAAATTATCAATAAAGATATGACTACATTATTTGAAAGTTATGACCGTCGCATTAAGCAGGTAACTGCTGCGCTTAACCAATATGGTATAAAAGACCTCGATGAGGCAAAAAAGATTTGTGCCGACAAGGGCATTGACCCCTACACTATTTGCAAAAGCACACAACCTATTGCATTTGAAAACGCAGGCTGGGCTTACGTTGTAGGCTGCGCCATTGCCATCAAAAAAGGCTGCACAAAAGCAGCCGATGCCGCAGAGGCTATTGGCATTGGTTTGCAGGCATTCTGCATTCCGGGTTCGGTAGCCGACGACCGCAAAGTGGGGCTGGGACACGGCAACCTCGCAGCAAAACTGTTGCGCGAAGAAACCAAATGCTTTGCCTTTTTGGCAGGACACGAAAGTTTTGCTGCAGCCGAAGGTGCTATTGGCATCGCCAAATCTGCCAACAAGGTGCGCAAAGAGCCGCTGCGCGTTATCCTCAACGGCTTGGGCAAAGACGCCGCGATGATTATTTCGCGCGTGAATGGTTTCACCTACGTGCAAACGCAATTTGATTACGGCACAAGCGAACTCAAAGTAGTGCGCGAAAAAGCCTATTCCGCAGGCGAGCGTGCTTCGGTGAAGTGCTACGGTGCCGACGATGTACGCGAAGGCGTGGCAATTTTGCACAAAGAGGGCGTGGACGTTTCCATCACAGGCAACTCTACCAACCCCACGCGCTTTCAGCATCCTGTGGCAGGCACATACAAAAAAGAGTGCATAGAGCAGGGCAAAAAATACTTTTCGGTAGCCTCCGGCGGCGGCACAGGCCGCACGCTGCACCCCGACAATATGGCTGCAGGCCCCGCCTCTTATGGCATGACCGACACCATGGGTCGTATGCACAGCGATGCGCAGTTTGCAGGCTCTTCGTCCGTTCCTGCTCATGTTGAAATGATGGGCTTTTTGGGAATGGGCAACAACCCGATGGTGGGTGCTACCGTGCAAGTGGCTGTGGCAGTGGAAATGGCAAAATAAAAATGAACTACATACAAACCATCGAAAACGCAGGCGGAATTTTGCGAGGGCACTTTTTGCTGACCTCCGGCAGGCATTCCGACACCTATATGCAGTGTGCCAAATTGTTTGTGCATCCCGCCGAGAGCGAAAAGTTGTGCAAAGATTTGTCGTTGCAACTCAAAGAATTTAATGCTGACATCGTTGTCAGCCCTGCTATTGGCGGCATCATTATGGGTTACGAAATGGCAAGGCAGTTGGGTGTTCCCAACTTTTTTGCCGAGCGCGAAAACGGACAAATGACCTTGCGGCGCGGCTTTGAATTGAAACCCACGAGCCGTGTGATTGTTGTGGAAGATGTGGTAACAACAGGCGGCTCGGTCAAAGAAGTGATAGCACTTGTGCGTGCTCTCGGTGCCGAGCCGGTAGCGGTTGCCTCCATTGTGGACAGGTCGGCAGGCGCGGTGGACTTTGGCATTCCGTATCGTGCGTTGCTTTCGGTGGAAGTCAAAAGTTACGAGCCTAACCAATGTCCTCTTTGCAAAGAAGGCAAAACGCCTCCCTACAAGCCCGGCAGCAGAACGTAAATTTTAATTCGTAATCAATGGCGAGCATAGCCGTTTTCCCTGGAAGTTTTGACCCTTTTACCATTGGTCATCAGCACATTGCAACCCGCGCCCTGTCTATGTTTGGCGAGGTGGTGATTGCCATTGGCAACAATGTGGACAAGCAAGCCATGTTCACTCCCCAAGAGCGAAAGGCAGGCATAGAGGCAATTTTTGTTCACGAGCCGCGCATCAAAGTATCCATTTACAGTGGCTTGACCATTGACTTTTGCCAATCCGTAGGTGCAAAATTTATAGTGCGGGGCTTGCGTTCGCCGGCAGATTTTGAGCACGAAATGCATATTGCACAAGCCAATCAAATGATGGATAGCGGCATCGAAACCGTTTTTTTGTTGGCACATCCAAGCGATAGCGGCGTGAGTTCTACCCTTGTGCGAGACGTGCTGGCTAATGGGGGCAAGGCTTTGCCGTTTTTGCCCAATGCCAATTTAACAAATAATAACTACCCAAAGACAATTTGAACATTGAACTTTGAAGATGAAAATTTTTTTCAACCGCATAATTTACCTACTCTGCTCTTATGCAGCATACCTTGTGCTGTTCCTAATATACAGGAGCGTTTTTTTGTTTGTACACGCCAATTCTAATGTGTGGACAGAAACAACAAGTTTGCTCAAAGCATTTGTTGTTGGTGCCAGATTTGATACCAAAATTATCACTATTTTGTTGCTGCCCATCTTGCTATTGGCTATTGGTGAAGCCATTGCCCGCAAAGCCGGCGCGGGTTGGCGCAAAATATATGTCGCCGTCAATACCCTTCTGTTCACTTTGACCGCTGTGCTGCTCACCGTTGATTTTTTCTACTACTCTTTTTTTCAATCCCACATTGACCAAATCGCATTTGCGTTAATCAAAGACGATACCGCAGAGATATTAAAATCGGCGTGGACAGACTTTCCGCTTTTTCGGATTTTGGTAGGCACTGCCTTGCTTGCATTGGTGGCGTATGGGTTGTTTTGGTGGATGTTTAAGGTGAAGTTACCCCAAAAATATCATCTGCGAATTACAACATTTATGGCTGCGCTACTGATTTTTGTCACAGCATATTTCTACGGATTGAGAGGCACTTTTTCTACTTTTCCTTTGCAAATGGACGACAGCACTATCAGCAGCAATCCCTTTATCAATCAACTAACGCTCAATGGCATATACACCTTGCAGCAAGCCGTGAAGCAAAGCAAAAAAAACAAAATTGGCGGCGACCCCGCGCAGTATTTGCAGGCAAACAATTTAGATTTACGGCAATTGGTAGCAGATTTTTTGCAAACCGACCTGCAAAATGTGAGCGAACAAGACCCTTTGAGTGCACTGCGTTGCACCACGCCGGTCAATAAATTTTTAGAGGAAAATCCACCTCACGTGATTATTCTACAAATGGAAAGTATGGGCACCATTTATTTTACAAAACACAGCCGACAGTTGAATTTATTGGGAAAATTGGCGGACGTTTTGCAGGATAAAAATTGCTATGTATTCAAAAATTTTATGCCCGCCACCAATGGTACTATTGGTACGCTGGAACATTTTGTAACGCAAACGCCCTTTGTCTCCGTTGCACAGTCGCCGTTTTATGCAAATTTATTTTCTACTGCCACAGCATTGCCGTTTTTGCAAAATCATTATCAAACCAATTTTATTACAGGCGCCAAATTAGGCTGGCGCAACATCAACAATTACCTGCCTGCGCAAGGGTTTGGGTCGCTCGAAGGGCGGGAGTTTCTGTTGGAACATTATCCCGATGCGATAGAAAATGATTGGGGCGTTTTTGACGAATATATGTTTGACCGTATGTTTGAAAAATTGGAACACAGCACTGCGCCGCAGTACATTTTTGGAATGACCACCACCAATCATACGCCCTATGTAATTCCCAACACCTACACGCTGCTGCCCATTGCAGTGGGCGATTCGTTGCGCCAACTCATTCGCTCTACTGTGAATATTGACAAAACTACCATCAAAAATTTGCAAACCTACCAATATGCCTGCGATAGGCTGGGCAAATTTATAGACAAGGTAAAAAATTCGCCGTTTGGCAACAACACTATCATTGTGGCGTCGGGCGACCACAACCTGAGGCAATCTTTTAATTTGGACGATGCGCAACTTTATTGGATGTACTCTGTGCCAATGGTCGCCTACATTCCCGAGAAGTACCTCGCAGCGGCGCAGTTGAACACCGAGCAGTGGGCGTGGCACGGAGATATTTTTCCTACGATTTACGGCTTAGCCCTATCCAACACGTCCTACATCAAACTCGGACGCGACTTGACCCGCGACACCACACATTCGTATGCCGTAAATTCTTTGACGCGGATATTTGCAGATGCAGGGGTTTATGATGCAGAACAGAATTTATATTTTAGGTGGAAAGATGGAAATAAACACTATCTAACTATTGCTCCCGAATTAGCGGACGATGCCGATTTGCAAAAAGTGCGCCAATCTGCCATAGCATCCTACCACCTGAAAGTTTACTTGGAATATGAGAATACGAACAGAAAATAATAAATAATTTAATTTAGAAAAAAATGAAAAAACTATCGTTTGTAATTGTATCAATGTTGCTCTTTGTTGTAGCGGCTCGTTCTGCCAATAGTTCCAAAGTGGAAGTAAAAGTTACTTCCTATAACATTCGTTTCAGCAACACCGCCGATGGTGAGGATAGATGGGACAATCGTAAAGGGGCTACTTTAAAGATGATTCAACAAGAAAATCCATCCATTTTGGGATTGCAAGAAGCCCTTTTGGAGCAGGTGAAATATATTGAAGACAATCTACCACAATACGGCAGAATTGGCGTAGGCAGAGATGACGGTAAAGAATCGGGCGAAATGATGGCAATTTTTTACCATAAAGAAAAATTTACCTTGCTCAAAAGCGGAACTTTTTGGTTGAGCAACACGCCTGATAATGTTTCGAGAGGCTGGGATGCGGCGTGTAATCGTACGGTAACGTGGGTACAGTTGCAAGAAATATCATCCAACAAAACATTTTATTTTTTCAACACACATTTTGACCACAAAGGAACTGTGGCACGAGAAAATTCTGTGAAACTTGTTGTGGAAAAAATAAAAGAAATAACCGGCAAAAAAGAGACTGTAATTTTATGCGGCGACCTCAATTCGACCATCGCTGACCCCATTTTTAATCCCTTGAAAAAGGAAATGAAAAATGCACGAGAGCATTCGCCCATCACAGATAACAAGGGCACTTTTAATGGATTTGGCGCTGCGCCAACTTCCCTCATTATAGACTATATTTTTTACAAAAATGCCGAACCCAAATCATTCAAAACCCTTGATGGTAATTATGGAGCACCTTATATTTCCGATCATTATCCGATAGAATTTGTGTTTTATTTCAAATAAACACTTTTTAATGTTAAATTACAACAAAAAAGGACGGCGACTGCCGTCCTTTTTGCATAGTCGGGGTGAGACGACTCGAACGTCCGACCTCGCGCCCCCCAGACGTGAACTCTAACCAACTGAGCTACACCCCGCTATGTGAATTGCAGCGCAAAGGTAAGCATTTTTATTTGAAACCTGCAAACTATTTTTTGGTAAATCATCTTTTTTTTATACATTTGTAGCCGTGCCGCGTTGGTGGCAACAGCCTTATTGAGTGTATAATTTTTTGAATATCAGTGTTTTATATCAATTTGAAACTAATTGAATTATGAACCTAAAAGAAATTTTTGCCGTTACGGGACAGTCCGGTTTGTTTCAGTTTGTGTCGCAAGGGCGCGCTGGAATCATTGTAGAGTCCTTGTTGGACAAGCGGCGCAGCACCATCCCGCCTGCCGCCAAAGCAAGTTCGCTGGCTGATGTAGTGATATTTACAGAGGCAGAGGAAATGCCGCTGGCAAAGGTGTTGCAAGCCATCAAAGACCTGCAAAATGCAGCGCCGGCATTGGATGTAAAAAAATCTGCTGAGGCAGAACTCAAAGATTTTTTTGCCAAAGTAGTGCCCACCTACGACCGCGAGCGGGTGCATTTTTCGGACATCAAAAAAATTGTAGCGTGGTACAACTTGTTGCAAGTGAACAACCTGCTCGATTTTGAGGTGTCTGCCCAAGATTCGCCTGCGAGCGAGGCTGCCGGTGTTGCCGATAAATCGGCACCCAAACCTGCTGTATCGCACGTGCAAGCGGCGGCACCGCGTGCTACATCCAAGGCGGCAGGGGCTACCAAAATAATGGCACCACGCAAGGCGCAGTAGTTGCCCTACCCTATTTTGCTGCTGATTTTTTGTTGCGCCTGCGCCGCCGTCTCCACCAGCGTTTGATGGCTTTGCGCGAGCGATAGAGGGCTATTTTGCACCAATCCAATGTGCGCTGCAAGTTGCTTTGGTGGCGCGCAGGGTCGTAGAGCATTCCGGTGCAAAGGCACATCCGGAAATCGTTGCGCTCCAAAATGTCGTAGTTGCGGCACTCTTGGCAACCTTTCCAAAATTCGGTGTCGGCAGTGAGTTCCGAAAATGTAACAGGGATATAACCCAATGCCGAATTGATTTTCATCACTGCCAAACCGGTGGTGATGCCAAAAATTTTGGCATTAGGGTATTTGTGACGGCTCAGTGCAAAAATTCTTCGTTTTATTTTCAATGCCAGCCCTTTGTGGCGATATTCGGGAGCAACAATGAGACCGGAATTGGCAACAAACCTGCCGTGCCCCCAGGTTTCGATGTAACTAAAACCCACCACCTGCTTGCCATCCAATGCAACCACAGCCTTGCCTGCCTGCATTTTTTGACTAATGTATTCGGGGGTGCGCTTGGCAATGCCCGTGCCGCGCTGCTTTGCCGACTCTGCCATCAACTCGCAAAGGTACGCCGAATAAGGCGTGTGCTCTGCGCTTGCTACTACTACATTTAAACTCAATTTCTATACCCATTAAATAAAGAGCACAAAGGTAGCAAAAAAAATTAAAATTCAATGCGTATGAATTTGCATTTTCTACCAAGTAAAGGCTTTATTTTCGTAACCGTAGGTCATAGACCTGCGGTTATGAAAATTTGGCTTTTCAAGCCCCCTATTGAATTAACGCCCCCGCCATTACGCGGTAAATATACACCACATTATCTATGATTTCAAAAATAATAGCCATCTTTTTGTAGTGGGTAACTTTTACCCCGTTGCCATAGCGTGCAATAAGCGATTTGTGTCGGCTATAGGCAAGCGAATTTCCATATATTTTAAGGTTCTCAATGGTGTCAAGTATGCCCTCAAAGTATTTGTGGGCGGTGGATATTGCCATATAAACATAAGCGATATGGTTGTATAGGTCAACCATATCCATCTCCGCTTCGGTAGAAATATGTATGCGGTACTCCGGCATAATGGCAACTCAAATTAAATAGGTTCTATCCCCCACTTAGCAAAAGATTTATTGAGCATTGGGCGCATTTCCTCGCCGTAATGTGCAACCATTTTGTGTCCCATTTCTGTAAACACTTCCTCGGCTGTGCGAAGGTTTGGCGTGCCGTCCGCCTTAAAGGTAATGCCCAATCGCTCTAAGCGTGCGGTGGTTTCTGCCTTTGTTTCGGGTTTCGGTTTGTACTTTATCGCACGAGCCTCCTGCGTAGCAACCTCACATTCTTGCGTTGTATTGCCGTATGTCAAAAGGGTTTTCATAATAAATGCTTTTTATATTTTTAGTTTTCTGTTTGCTACATAAGAATTGTTATTACACTGCAAAGATAATAATTTTGTAGAATAGTCAAAAAAGATTGCTACCTTTGCTTTGCTTTTTGGCATCAAAAACACAGATGACTTCTGACCAACTTATTCGCCGCTTTGCGCAGCAGAGCGGTTTTAGCGATGTTCTAAGTGCCCTCCAAACTACGCACAACGATGTTGTTGCACGTAATTTGGCGGGGAGTAGCCGTGCTTTGTTGTCGGCAGCAGTGGTGCAACAATGCGCGGGCGTGCATCTCTTTTGCTTGCCCAACCACGAGGCTGCCGCTTATTTCTACAACGACCTCTACCAACTGCTTGGCGGCAAAGAGGTACTGTTTTTTCCTACCTCCTACTCCACTCATTCGGCTGTGAAACATGACAAAAATGATGACCCTTCCAATGAGGTGCAGCGCACGGCGGTGCTTTCTACAAGTAGCAAGTACCAAGTACCAAGTACCAACTACCAACTACCAAGTACCGGCGAGCAGCGGGCAGCGAACAACTTGGTAATTGTTAGTTACAAAGAGGCTTTGGAGGAGCCTGTGGCTTCGCCTGATACTTTGCACAAAAACACGCTCTTGGTGCATCGAGGCGAGCAGTTGAGCATTGAATTTATTGCCGAAACGCTGATTGCTTATGGATTTGAGCGGGTGGACTTTGTGTATGAACCCGGACAGTTTGCGGTGCGGGGCGGCATTGTGGACATCTTTTCGTACGCCGGCAACCAGCCCTACCGCCTCGATTTCTTTGGCAACGAGATAGAAACCATCCGCAGTTTTGATATTAACACGCAACTGTCGGTGGCTGATGTGGAGCAATTTTCTATTATTTGCCGCCCTTCGGAGCAAGAGCAACAAGGCTCAGTGATGGATTATTTGCCGCAAGAGAATTGTTATTTGTGGCAAGTGAATGACGATAGTTTATTGATTTACGATGACTTGCAGCACTTTGTTGCCCACGCAGCACCTGCACCGGATTCACTTGTGGTGGACTTTGATTGCCTGCCGCAACCTGCCTTTAACAAAAACTTTGAACTGCTTGCCGCCCACATCAAAGCCATAGAGGGCGAGGGTTACACGCAACTCATACTCACCGAGCACACCGCGCAAGCCGAGCGATTGCACAACATTATTGCCAACATCAATCAGCAGCAAAAAGAGTTGGACTATGTGCTGCTGAGCCTGCACGAAGGCTTTACCGACAAAACGTCGCGGATATGTTGCTACACCGACCACCAGATTTTTGCGCGCTATCATAAATTCACTTTGCACGGCGAACTCAAAAAGAGCGAGCGGCTCACCATTGAGGAACTCAATGCCCTGCAAGTGGGCGACTATGTGGTGCACGTTGACCACGGCGTGGGTGTGTTTGGCGGATTGGTCAAACAAATGGTCAACGGCAAATTGCACGAATACATCAAGTTGGTGTATCGCGATGACGATGTGCTGATGGTGAGCGTGCACGGGCTACACCGCATTTCGCGCTACAAAAGCAAAGAGAGCGAGCCGCCCAAAATCTACAAGTTGGGCAACGGAATGTGGCAAAAACTGAAGCAGAATGCCAAGAATAAAGTCAAAGACATTGCCCGCGACCTCATTGCATTGTACGCTAAACGTAGAAATAGCGCAGGTTTTGCCTTTGCTGCCGACAGTTATTTGCAGCACGAATTGGAGGCATCGTTCATCTACGAAGACACCCCCGACCAAGCCAAGGCAACGCTTGCCGTCAAAGCCGATATGGAAGAACCTGTGCCCATGGATAGGCTCGTGTGCGGCGATGTGGGCTTTGGCAAAACGGAGATTGCCATTCGCGCCGCCTTCAAAGCAGTTGCCGACAGCAAGCAAGTGGGCGTGCTGGTGCCCACCACCATTTTGGCATTGCAGCATTACAAAACTTTCACGCGGCGGCTCAAGAATTTACCTTGCAAGGTTGAGTATTTGAGCCGCTTCAAGACCGCTGCCGAGGTCAAAAGCATACTTGCCGATTTGGCGGTTGGCAAGATTGATATATTGATTGGCACGCACAAATTGTTGTCAAAAGACGTCAAGTTCAAGGACTTGGGCTTGCTTGTGGTGGACGAAGAACAAAAGTTTGGCGTTGCCTCCAAAGAAAAACTGCGGCAAATGCGCCTCAATGTGGACACGCTCACGCTTACTGCCACGCCCATTCCGCGCACTTTGCAATTTTCGCTAATGGGTGCCCGCGATTTGTCCATCATCCACACGCCGCCGCCCAACCGCCAGCCTGTGCACACCGAAGTGCACGAGTTTAGTGAGGATTTGATACAACTTGCCGTCAATCAAGAATTGGCGAGAGGCGGGCAGGTGTTTTTTGTACACAATCGCGTGAGCAATATCATGGATGTGGAGTTGATGCTCAAACGGCTGTGCCCGCAGGCTTCCATCATTGCAGCGCACGGACAAATGGAAGGCAACGAAATGGAAAAACGTGTGGTAGCCTTCATCAACGGAGAATACGATGTGTTGATTTCGACCAACATTGTCGAAAACGGAATTGATATTCCCAATGCCAACACCATGATTATCAATCAGGCGCATTACTTTGGGCTGAGCGACTTGCACCAATTGCGCGGGCGAGTGGGACGCAGCAATGTCAAAGCCCATTGCTATTTGCTCACTGCGCCCAAAGCCGTGCTCACACGCGAGGCACTGCAACGCCTGCACGCAGTGGAGCGCTTTGCCGATTTGGGCAGCGGCTTCAACATTGCGATGCAAGATTTGGACATTCGCGGCGCAGGCAACCTGCTGGGCGGCGAGCAAAGCGGCTTCATTACCGACATCGGCTTTGAAACCTACCAAAAGATATTGAACGAAGCACTCACCGAACTACGCAACGATACAACTACCAACTACCAAGTACCAAGTACCATTGAGCAAGTACCATTGAGCAATGAGCACGATGATAATGAATTGGTAGTTGGTAGTTGGCACTTGGAAAATGCATTTGTGGCTGATTGCAGCATCGACACCGACCTCGAACTTTTGTTGCCCGATAGTTATGTGAGCAACACTACCGAAAAGATTAAGTTGTACCGCGAGATAGACGATTTGCAGAGCGAAGAAAGTATTGCACAGTTTTGCAAACAACTTGCCGACCGCTTTGGTGCTATTCCGGAGCCTACGCTGGAACTGTTGAACGTAGTGCGTTTGCGGCAGATGGGTATGCGCTTGGGGATGGAAAAGATTGTGCTCAAGAACGGAATAATGGTCGCCTTTTTTGTGAGCAATGCCGAGAGTGCCTATTACCAAAGCCCACTATTTGCAAGCATTCTGCAAAACATCAACACCCAGCCCGCGCAAATGAAAGTGAAAGAGCAAAACAACAAACTCTCGCTCGTAGCCCAAAAAGTAAGCACCGTTACCGAGGCAATGAATGTGCTGCAAACCTTGCAACAGCCAGCCGGCAAGTAACACCCTTGCTACTATTGATACCAATCCTTGTACATTAAATAGCCCTTGGCGTTGCGGACAATCATGTCTTCGGCTTGTTGCGGGCTGATGCTTTTGACCTTTTTGGCAGGCACGCCCGCATAGATACTATACGGCTCCAGCACGGCGTTGCTGAGCACCAAAGCCCCTGCTGCTACAATGGTATAGTCGGGTATTTGCGCGTTGTCCATTAGGGTAGCGCCCATGCCCACCAGCACGTGGTTGCCAATGACCGCTCCGTGTATGTTGCACAAATGCCCCACCGACACGCCATTGCCAATGACCACCTTTGATTTTTCGTAGAGCGTGTGCAGCACTGCGCCGTCCTGTATGTTCACTTCGTTGCCAATAACGATGCTATTGACATCGCCGCGCAGCACAGCGTTGTACCAAATACTGCAACGCTCGCCAATAGTTACATCGCCCACAATAACCGCAGTCTCTGCCAAAAAGCAATCCTTGCCGATGCGTGGGCTAAATCCTCGTAAATCCCTAATAAATGCCATAATTGTTTATTGTAAAATGTGAATGCTACTGTAGGACGCGGCGCGCCACGTCTCTACAAGATTAAAATCTGCCTGCAAAGGTAGCATTTTAAAAGAGTAAATAGAATGATTACCTTTGCCGAATGAACTTTACCGACATACTATCTAAATATTGGGGTTACACTGCCTTTCGTCCTATGCAGGAAGAAGTGGTGCGCTCGGTGTTTGAAGGCAACGACACGCTGGCTTTGTTGCCCACAGGCGGGGGCAAGTCGGTGTGCTTTCAGGTGCCTGCGATGGCACGTGAGGGCTTGTGTTTGGTGGTAACGCCGCTCATTGCGTTGATGAAAGACCAAGTAGAAAATTTGAGGAAGAAGGATATAAAAGCAGCCGCTATTTTTTCGGGGATGTCGCAACGAGAAATAGAAATGGCGTTGGACAACTGCAAATATGGCGACTACAAATTCCTGTACCTATCGCCCGAACGCCTTGCCACCGATGCCTTTCGCACGCATTTGGGAGGTATGACAGTGAACCTATTGGCAATTGACGAGTCGCACTGTATCTCGCAGTGGGGCTACGATTTTCGCCCTTCGTACCTGCACATTGCCGATGTGAGAGAGTTGTTGCCTGAGGTGCCGGTGCTGGCACTCACTGCTACTGCCACGCCGCAAGTAGCGCAGGATATAATGGATAAACTGCACTTCAAACGAAAGAATTTGTTGCAAAAGAGTTTCGAGCGCAAAAACTTAACCTACGTGCTGCGACCCACCGAAGACAAGAATCGTGAGTTGCTCAAAGTGGCACGGGCAGTGCCCGGAACGGCGGTGGTGTATGTGCGCACACGCAAAGCCACGCTGGATGTGGCACGTTTTTTGCAACAAAACAGATGCTCTGCCGATGCCTACCACGGCGGCATGGCAAGCGACGAGCGCAGTGCCAAACAAGATGCGTGGAAGAGCGGCAAAACCCGCATTATTGTTGCCACCAACGCTTTTGGAATGGGCATCGACAAACCGGATGTGCGTTGGGTGGTGCACATGGAAGTGCCCGACTCGCTCGAAGCCTACTACCAAGAGGCAGGGCGCAGCGGACGTGACGAAAAACCTGCCTACGGAGTGCTGCTCTACAACGCCGCCGACCGCGCCGCCGCCGAAAGGCGCGAAGCCAATGCCTTTCCGCCCATCGACGAAATCAAACGGGTGTATCAAGCCTTGTGCTCGTACTTTGAAATTCCTGTCAATACAGGCGTTTACACCTCGCACGACTTTCAATTGGGCGATTTTTGCAACCGCTACAAACTCAGTGCCATCAACGTTTACAGTGCCCTACAGTTTTTGCAAATGGATGGTTATCTACAATTCTCGGAGGATGTGAACCTGCCCTCGCGGGTAATGTTTTTGACCGACAGAGAAGATTTGTACCGCACACAATTGCAAAATGACGATTGTGATATGGTCATCAAATCGTTGCTGCGAGCGTATTCCGGATTGTTTGAGCAGTATGTGGGCATCGATGAACAGTTGATTGCCCGCACCCTACAACTGACTGTGGACAACACCTGCCAACTGTTGTTGAAACTGCAAAAGATGGGAGTGTTGTCCTATTTGCCCCGCAAAAAAACGCCCGTTATTACCTTCACCGAGAACCGCGTGGACGACAAGGAGTTGCGCATTTCAAAAGAAAGTTACGAGCAACGCAAACAACGCTACCACGAGCGATTGGAGGCAATGTTGCACTACGCCGAAAGCACAGTGCAATGCCGCAGTCAGCAATTATTAGCCTACTTTGGCGAACTCAAAAGCAATCCCTGCGGGCATTGCGACGTGTGCACGCAAAAGAATGACCTTGATATGAGCCGCTACGAATTTGACAAATTGCTCAACGATATACAAACAACGCTCGCCCAAAACCCTTGCAACATAGAGGCTTTGACACAACAAATTGCGCCTGCCGACGACACAAAATTAGTAAGAATTATTCGCTGGCTATTAGAAAACGAACGTGTGGTGCAAGACCATCAAGGGCTGCTCACGTGGTATAAATGATTATTATCAACAACTTTTGACTATTATTTTATGACCGATTGCATTGACATACAGGGAGCCAAAGTGCACAACTTGAAAAACATATCCCTTCAAATTCCGCGCAACCAATTGGTGGTGGTAACAGGTTTATCTGGCTCCGGCAAAAGCACCTTGGTGTTTGACACACTCTTTGCCGAAGGGCAACGCCGCTACGTGGAGAGCCTCTCGGCGTATGCTCGGCAATTCTTGGGACGCATTGGAAAGCCCGACGTAGAGAGCATCACAGGCATTCCACCCGCGATTTCGATTGAGCAAAAAGTGAACACCCGCAACCCTCGTTCAACGGTGGGCACTTCCACCGAAATTTATGACTACCTCAAACTGCTCTACGCTCGCATTGGGCGCACCTTTTCGCCGGTGTCGGGCATCGAGGTCAAGGCGCACACCACCGATGATGTGGTGCGTTACATTAGCACGCAACAGAAAGATGCGCGGATGCTGCTGCTATCGCCGCTGCAACTCCCTGCCGGTATGGGTTTGATAGAAAAACTGACACTGCTGGTGCAAAATGGATTTTCGCGCGTGGCAGCCATTCAAAACAATGCGCTGGAAATTGTTGAGATAGAAGACTTTTTGCAACAGCACAATAGCGCTCTTGCTGCGCCTTCGCTGTATGTGTTGGTGGCTCGCTTGTCGGCTACCACCGACGACGAAACCCTGAGCGGCTATGCCGATTCGGTGCAAACGGCTTTTGTGGAGGGCGGCGGCAAATTGCTGCTGTGCCCCTACCCGCCTGCGTTAGACAAAAACGATGTACCACAAGGCGAATGGTTTTCTAATGCCTTTGAAGCCGATGGCATAGTGTTTGAGCCGCTTTCGGAGCATCTATTTAGTTTCAACAATCCTTTGGGGGCTTGCCCGCGTTGCGATGGATACGGCAAAATTGTTGGGATAGACGAAGAATTGGTGGTGCCCGCCCCGCAGTTGTCGGTGTATGAAGATGCTGTGGCACCTTGGCGCGGACAACTGATGAGCCAGCACAAGGACTACTTTATTGCTCACGCGCAAGAGTTTAATTTTCCTATTCATCGCCCCTACAATCAATTGACCAAGGAGCAAAAAGACCTGTTGTGGCGCGGCAAAGGGCGATACAAAGGTTTGAACGGATTCTTCAAAAACTTAGAATCGGAGCGATACAAAATACAAAATCGCGTAATTTTGGCACGCTATACAGGCAAGTGCCTCTGCCCCGAATGCGAGGGCGCGCGCTTGCGCAAAGAAGCCCTGTATGTGAAGGTGGGCAAGTTGTCCATCAACGAATTGGCAGACAAACCTGTGCACGAATTATCGGATTTTTTTGCACACTTAAAGTTGGACAACTACGAACAAAATGTGGCAGGGCGCACCTTGCAGGAAATTCAACAGCGATTGCAGTTTTTGCAAAATGTAGGCTTGGGCTATCTCACGCTCAGCCGTTTGTCCAACACGCTTTCGGGCGGCGAGAGCCAGCGCATCAATTTGGCTACTTCGTTGGGCAGCAGCCTTGTGGGTTCGCTCTACATTCTCGACGAACCCAGCATTGGCTTGCATCCCCGCGATACGCAGCAACTGATTGGCGTGCTGCAATCGTTGCGCGACCTTGGCAACACGGTAGTGGTGGTGGAGCACGACGAAGAAATTATGCGTGCCGCCGACCAAATTATTGATATGGGACCATTGGCAGGCAGGTTGGGGGGCGAAGTGGTGTATCAGGGGCAAGTGCCGGCGAGCAGCAAGCAGCGAGTATCTAAGAGCAAAAAGGCGGGTGCTCGCAACTCGCTCACGTTGCAGTATTTGTGCGGCGAGGAGCGCATTGAGACGCCTGTTGTGCGGCGCAAGTTGAATCGTTACATTGAAGTTGTGGGAGCCAGTGAGCACAATCTCAAAAACATTGATGTGCGCTTTCCGCTGGGCGGCATTGTGGCTGTAACCGGCGTGAGCGGCTCCGGCAAATCTTCGCTTGTGAAAGGGATTCTCTACCCTGCCCTGTGCCGCCTCATCAATTCGTATGGCGAAAAACCCGGACTGCACCGCGAAGTTCGCGGCGACCTAAAGCAGATAAAGGCTGTAGAAATGGTTGACCAAAATGCAATAGGCAAAAACAGCCGCTCCAATCCCGTTACCTACGTGAAAGCCTACGATGAAATTCGCAAACTGTTTGCCGAACAGCCCTACGCCAGACAATGCGGCTACACGCCTTCATTTTTTTCGTTCAACATCGAAGGCGGGCGTTGCCCCGAATGCCAAGGCGACGGCAGCATCAAAGTGAGTATGCAATTCATGTCGGATGTAACATTAGTGTGCGAATCCTGCAACGGCAAGCGATTCAAATCTGACCTGTTGGAGGTAAAATACAAAGGCTACAACATTTGTGATGTGCTCAATTTTACGGTGGACGAGGCGATTGATTTTTTTGCCGCACAAAAAGAGCCTCTTGTAAACAAAATACTGGAACGCCTAAAACCCTTGCAGAATGTAGGTTTGGGATATATCAAATTGGGGCAAGGCAGCAACACTTTGTCGGGCGGCGAGAGCCAGCGCGTCAAATTGGCATCGTTTCTCACCAAAGAAGATAACAAAGAAAAGATGTTGTTCATCTTTGACGAACCCACCACAGGCTTGCATTTTCACGACATCAAAAAATTGTTGGAAGCACTCAATGCTTTGGTCAACAAAGGGCATTCGGTGATTATTGTGGAGCACAATATGGACGTTGTGAAGTGCGCCGATTGGGTAATTGACCTCGGTGCCGAAGGCGGCGAAGCAGGCGGAAACCTCTGCTACTGCGGCATCCCCGAAAACTTAGCCAAGCAAACCAATTCTCACACCGGCAGGTTTCTGCAAAAGTATATGGCATAGCACCTTACTTTTGCCGCATAAAAATTTGAATGGGAACGCCTGTAAACTGAAACTTTTCGCGCAATTTATTTTCCAAAAAACGCTTGTAGGGCGGGCGAATGTACTGCGGCAAGTTGCAAAAAAATGCAAAGGCTGGAAACGGCGTAGGCAGTTGTGTGATGTATTTAATTTTCAACAATTTACCCTTCATCGCAGGCGGTGGAAAAGCCTCAATCA
>BNTQ01000028.1 GCA_025996715.1 Bacteroidia bacterium
TGCTATTCCATTTGCTACTAAGGTAATAAGGTTGATATACAATGCTATTCCATTTGCTACTAAGGTAATAAGGTTGATATACAATGCTATTCCATTTGCTACTAAGGTAATAAGGTTGATATACAATGCTATTCCATTTGCTACTAAGGTAATAAGGTTGATATACAATACTATTCCATTTGCTACTAAGGTAATAAGGTTGAATACAATGCTATTCCATTTGCTACTAAGGTAATTTGAAAAGAATAAGGTTGTTTCCTTATTTTGTTCCTCTTTGGGGGGCAGGGGGCTACGAATTTGCTAATAGGGAAACCTTATTTCTATAAGGCAACCTTAGTAGCAAAAACGACACCTATTTTTCCAACCTTATTATCTTATTCATCTTATTCATCTTATTTGTTCATTAGCAACCATTTATACGATAACTTAACAGACCTGTCACCCGCTGGCGGGGGTAGAGAGTTGATTTGGACGAGCAGTCAAATACCTTTTGGACGAGCAGTCAAAGACCTTTTTGACGGGCGTCCAAAGACCTTTTGGACGAGCAGTCAAAGACCTTTTATATGGGCGTACAAATTCACCACCTGCACCCGCCAGCGCAGGTCTGTTAAGTTATTGCAATTCGTTGAAAATAAGGTAATAAGGTTGAATACAATGCTATTCCATTTGCTACTAAGGTTAATAAACGCCATTATTCATTATTCACTATTCCACCACCACCTTTGCCATTTCTCCGTCCACTGTTATCACATAGATGCCTGTTGCTTGTGGGGCGGTTAGTTGGGCTTTGTTGTTGTGTAGTTGCTTGGTGTTGTTTACTAAGCCGCCTGTTATGTTGTAGAGGCGTATTAGGCTGCCGTCGGCGGCGGTGCTCTCTATTGTTACTGTGGCGCCTTGTGGGACGGGGTTGGGGTAGGCTTTTAGTAGCGATGTTGTTTCTATGGTTACTTTGCTGGGGCAGACTTGTAGCGTTTTGCCTTCGACGGTGGTTACTACTGCGCTGTAGTCAGCGGTGGGGTCGAGGCGGTCGGTGCGGTTGTCGCCGGCGCTATATACTTGCTCGTTGCCTATCGGTTGCCCGTTGCGGTACCACTCGTAGTGCGTGAACTCGTAGCCGCCATTGTCGGCGGTGTTGTTGTTCACGTAGAGGACGTTGTTGAACTTCATTCCTGTGATGGCGGCAAAGGCAAAGCGGCTTTCTATTTGCAGCGTGTGCGTCTGCTCGCTGCCGTCGGTGGATTGCACGGTGTACGTTACTTCGTGTATGTCGGCGCGGGCGATGTCAATAGAGAAGGTGCTGCCTGCCGTGCCTTCGTATATCACCTGCGAGGTGCTGTCTTGCGGCGTTATGGTGATTTGCGCAGAGGCGGTGCCGCAGTCGGCAAGGTAGAAGTTGGGGGCGCCTGTGGGTAGCGTGACGCCGTTTACTGCTACTGTGCTTACCTTTGTGTTGTCGCTTGTTACGGGCGTTATCTCAAAGGTTACGCCTGCTGTGAAATTGATGGTGTAGTTGCCGCTCGTATCCGCCAGCGTTCCCTGCGTGATGGCGTAGGCGCCCACATTCTCGCCGGTGGCGCGGTCGAGTGCGCCGCTCAGCAGACTTGCACCGTCGCTACCCTTCCATCCGTCTGTATCGTAGGTGTAGGCGGCGGGGTCGGGGGTGCCTACGACTTTGCTTTGTCCGGCGTGGGGCGTGACAGTCAGCGTGGCGGCTGTGATGCTTGCCGTATCCGTTACGCTGCTGTTTGCCAGCGTGTAGTTACCCGCATCTGCACCGCCCAAAGCGTAGCCGCTAAACGTTACCGTCTTGCCTGTGCCCACGTCTTTGTTATCAAAGGTGATGGTGCCGCTTGTGAGATACAGGTTGTCGGCATCGAGTTTCCCTGTGAGGGTGGTGTCGTTGAGGGTGGCGGCGGTGGTGCCGTCGTACTCCTTGGTGGCGGCGGTGATGCTTACCGTTACGGGTAGCGGGTTCACCGTAATACCCACCGTCCGCACCACCTTGCTACCATTCCAATCCGTTACTAAGGAGTAGTCGTATTGGTCAAGGTCGCTGGGGGTGGGGGTAAATTCTACTGCGTAGCCGCTGTTGGCTACGGTGGGAAGGGTGGCGGGTGTTTGCCAAGCAAAAGAGCCTCGTCCTGCTGTGCCGCCCGACGACAGCGAAGACGTAGAAAGGTCATCGCCGTAGGTAATGGTGCTGCCGGTGGTGGGGAATGTAATGTCGGGTGCTGCACCCTTGTCAAGCGTTGCGCTGAGCGTTATATTGCCGCTGGGTGATGCTGGCGGCGCGTAGGTGGTGATGGCGCTGGCATCATTGTCAAACGAGCCAACGGCGGGCAATGCCGACCACGCGACTATATCCGATGGGTAAGGTGCACTTAGCGCAACGGCAACCGCCGAAGCGCTGTACACCACCGTACTATCGACACCCGCCACCGTGATGCCTGTTGTGGGCGTTTGCGTGCCGCCGACAGTGCCTGCCCGCAGCCTTACGCCTACCTGTATCCACGGGCTTTTGACAGGAACACCGGGATAGCCATTGCTGCCCACCGGCGTAGTTTCGATACAGATGTACTTGCCAAAATCATCCGACACGGGCGTGTAGGTGGTGAGCGTAGTGGTGCTGACTATTAGGGTTTCGCCGGTGCCGAGGTTGTCGTTGGCGCGATACCATTGGTAGGTGTGAGTGCCTGCCGCGCCGCCGTCGTGGGCGTCGTAGGTGCCTGCGGTGGCGGTGATGGCGTTGCCCACGCAAGGCTCGGCTGTGCTGTAGGTGGCATCAGTGATGGTTTGCAGGGTTGGGGTGCTAAAGGTAAACGGGGGGCTGCTCGCCGCCGTTACTGCCACCATTTCGTTACCCCCCACATCCTTAAAGCCGGATATATCGTAGGTGTAGGTGGTGCCGTAGGCAAGCCCCGACAGGTTGTAGGTGGCTGTGTTGCCTGTCCACGAAGGGCTTATGCCAAGCAATGCGCCGGCGGGTGAGAGCGTTACTGTGCCAACGCCTGTGTTCATCGCCTCGCTGAACGTTACCGACAGCGTATTGGTGGTGATGGGCACCAACACGCCCGTGGCACCATCAGGCGACACGCTCGTTACGGTGGGCTCTTGCGTGTCCTTATATAAGAGTACCGTTTGCGGGTTGTTGTCTATCCAGAAGCCGCCGAAGTCTTCCACGCGAACCTGTGCGCTGCCTTGCGCCGCTACTGCGGTGAGCGGCACTGTCCAAGTGTCGCCGCTGCCGCTGCTGGTAGCGGGGGTTCCCGCTGTTGCGTTGGCAGGGAGAAAGGTAACGTAGTTATCGGGCGTTGTTACAATTCCGCTAAACGTGAGCACAACCCCTGTGCTGCTCACATCGCCGCTGTTGCCGCCCTGCTCCGCCGCAGTGAAGGCTACAGGCGTGAGGGTAAGCGCAGGGAGTATTTCGGCGGTGCCGGCATTGGTGCGGGCAAAGCCCTTGCCGTAGTGCACGCCGTCTGCCGTTAGGCGGACGCGCTCCTGTTCAGTGCCGCCGCTGCCCGAAGCAGGCAGGTAGAAGTAAACCTTGCCGGCGTCGTCGGTTGTTACGTCCTTGATGCCGTACACGCCGGTTGCCGCATTGGGGGTGGCGGCGCAGGCTACGCCGCTGATGTAGCCCTCCGTAATCGGGTGAGCCGCGCCAAGAGTGCCCAGCGTGAGCGTGGTGAGGTAAACATCGGTGCCCGCGCCGTTGGTCAGCGTCCCGACTATCTTGTCCGCGCTTGTGCAGTTGACGCTGCCGCCGGTGATGGTAACCGTGCCGCCGCTACCACTAGCACCGGGTCCTATGTCTGCTCTGTTGCTGCTTGTGCCTTTCGTAGCCTTCACCGTGCCGCCGCTGATGGTAATCGTGCCGCCAGAACCGGCGGCGCCGCCGCCGATGCCCGCGCCGTAGGAAGTGCCCGTTGCCGTCACCGTGCCGCCGCTGATGGTAATCGTGCCGCCAGATCCGCCGTTGCCGCCGCCGCCGATGCCCGCGCCTTCGCCGCCGCCCTGTGCCGTCACCGTACCGCCGCTGATGGTAATCGTGCCGCCAGAAGCGGTGACGCCGCCGCCGATGCCCGCGCCCTGGGCAGTGCCCGTTGCCGTCACCGTACCGCCGTTGATGGTAATCGTGCCGCCAGAAGCGGTGGTGCCGCCGCCGATGCCCGCGGCGGCACCACCGCCCGTTGCGTACAGTATTCCCGTAGTGCCCTCAATTGTCAGCCTTGTTCCGTCTGGCGCTTGTATGCCGGCGCTGCCATATCCTGCCTTCAGCGTGCTGGTGGTGTCGTCGGCAAGAAAGAGCGTTACGTCCGCGCCGCTGTTCAGCAGTAGCGGGCTTTGGTTGTTGGTAAGCCCTTCTATGGTTACGCCGCTGAGCGTGATGTCGGCTGTGGCGCCCTCGGCTACCGCAAGGCGGCGCTGGCTGGTGCCGTTGCTGTTGATAACGGTTACGTTCGCGTTGTTTAAGATAGTATAGACGTTGGTGGTGTTGTCAAACGTCCAGTCGTCATAAGTTAAATTGCCGCCCGGCACAGTTGCGAGGTCAATCGTGCCGCTTGATAACTGCGCCCACGCCGTTGCCGTGCTCAGGCAGAGGGCTGCTACTAATAGTACTGCTCCTGTGAGGAGGGTTGTTTTGTTTGTTTTCATATTGTTTGTTGTTTTAATGTAAATACAAAGGTAGTAAATATTTTGTCTGAACTGTGATTTTCGTGTGATTTATTTGATTGTTATGATTTCTTTCTAATCATATTCATCATATTCAATCATATTGAAATCATAGTTCAGACGGTCTTCCACCTCACCCCCCTGCCCCCCTCTCCAAAGGCGAGGGGGAAGGTAGCCCGATGGAGGTTGGTGCTACCTTTCATCGCTGTGCTCTCCCCTCTCCTTTGGAGAGGGGTCGGGGGAGAGGTGGGTGCCAAACGCAACGCCACTGCCCCTTGCGGGACAATGGCGTTGTAGTAGATATAGTGCAAGCGGCGGCGAGCCGCTCTGGTATTGGTTTTTAGGAGGCTCCATCCCCCTCTACAGCCACGCGGGTTTCCGGATGCAGCGCGCTACAACCCGCTGTGGGAGCGGGGTGTGGGAGGTGGGTATGGGTTATGGTGTTCATATAAATTGTTTGGTATGTTATGAATAATACCTATATTGCTTTCAAATCAAAGTACATAGCGCGGGTATCCTCGTCTGCATCTTTGGTTGTGAGGTATCTAAAACCGGCTTTTTCGTAAAAAGATAGCGCCATGCGATAGGCATCTACGGTAACGAAGCGGCAGGCGGCGTGGTGCTGCTCGTTGAGGTACATCATCGTAACAGTATCAATAATACGCCGTCCTATTCCATACCCGGCATATTTTTTCGCTACTGCCAAACGTCCGATTTTTACCGAAGGGTATGTTTTGCGCCTTTTGCTGTTTGGGATTTTGCGCCCTACTTTGTTCCAAAGGGACTTTTCTTCTTCGGTTAAAATCGCAGTTCTATTTAAGGCATCGTAAGAAAGGCAAAAATAAGCCGCTATTCCATCTTCAATTTTTACCAAATAGGTAACAGCGAGCATTGCTTTTGAATAGTTTTTTGCATCATTAAGCAAAAAATCATTCAAATCCATGTCGCCACAATCGAAAGAGGAAACTGGGGTATCTTCTTCTAAGCGAACAATGTCAATTTTATCTACAATTTCACTCATTTGGGGTATATCGGAAATCGTGCTGCTTTTTTATACCATTCGTATGCTTCTTGCATTTCTTTTCGCCTTTCGGGCGAAATTTGCTGCACATTTTCCATCGCCTTTGCAAAGCGAATAGAATCCCTGCCTGTGAGCATTGGCGTTGGTTTAATTGGGTTTGCCATATTGCTTTTTGTTTATATTATATTGCAAAGGTAGTAAATTATTTTGAATAATTAACTGTTTGCTACTTATTTTAATCGTCATAGTGTCCGGCGGCGGTAAGTACAAGGACAATAATTTTGTCGTCGTCTATTGCATATACGAGCCTATGCTTGTCGGTGATTCGCCGCGACCATTGTCCTGCCATATCGCCGCTCAAGGGCTTGGGCTTGCCTGTGCCCGTGCGGGGATGCTCGCGGAGTTCGCCGAGCAACCGCTTCAACTTGTTGTATGCTGCAGGATTGGACTTTTTGAGCGTCGCTATATCGCGCTTGGCAGGGTCTTCAAACTTTAGTTCGTATATCATAGCGAGTCTAAAAAAGTTTCAAGGTCTGTGGCAGTTTTGCAAGTAATTACTTTTGCCTTGCCCGATAAATACGCCTCGTGTCGACGGTTTATTTCCGCGCGCATTGCGGGTGTGAAAAACGCTTCCACTTCCTCGTCGGTTTGGTCGGGGTCGTCGTCTTCTACCACGTTTACTGCTGCGCTCTCAACGGGCGCAAGGCGGTACAACGGCTTATATCGGCGTTTGATGAAGATTTGTTCGCCGGCGTCGGCTAAATCGAACATCGCACCTTGATGGGAGCGAAACTTGCTGCTGCTTACTATTGTTGCCATATTGTTTTTTGTTTAGATTATGGTGCAAAGGTAAGAAATTTATTTCAAATAGGGTGCAATTTGTATAATTGAAAAATCTTTTATTACCTTTGCGGCTCACAAACATTACAATTATTTTCGTATGAAAAAAATTATTGGTATAACCTTAGCGGTAGCACTCTTTGCCGCTTGCGAGTCTAAGCACGACCTTGAGCGGGGCGACAAAATTCCTTGCTTTGAATTGGCGGGTGCCAACGACACAACGGTAACTTCGGCAGAGTTGAAGGACAACTACTCGCTGTTGCTGTTTTTTGCCACATGGTGTCCCTATTGCAATTGGGAACTTCCGGAGGTGCAAAAAATTTACGATAAATACAACAGCAGAGGCAATTTTAAAGTGTGGGCTATTGCCCGCGAGCAGCACCCCGACACGGTTGCAGCATTTTTTGCTACCCACAATTACACTTTTTCGGTGTATGCCGACACCAACCGTAGCGTGTTTTCGCAATTTGCCCAAAACGGCATTCCGCGCACCTATTTGGTAGGTCCCGATGGCATCATCATCGAAAGCATAAGGGGCGCAGAGCGTGATTCCATCACCGGCGAGGTGGATATGACAGTCCTTACGGATGCTTTGAAAGAGATTTTTAAGTAACCAACAATCGCTCTACCCTTGTGCAGTCAATGCTTTGAGGCTGAGGTCGAGGCTGCTGATGTGGTGCGTGAGTGCACCCACCGAGATGTAGTCAACGCCGCATTCGGCGTATTGGCGCAGGTTTTGCAGCGTGATGCCCCCCGATGATTCTGTTTCGTATTGGCTGCCAATGAGTTCCACAGCCTTGCGAGTGGCGGCAATATCAAAGTTATCCAACATAATGCGTTGAACGTTGCCAATTTGCAAAACCGTTTCTACGTCTGCCAAACTGCGGACTTCAATTTCGATGGGAAGATGTTTGCCGGTGCGTTGTAAATAACTGTGAACGTTGCGCAGCGCGGGTTCTATGCCGCCCGAAAAATCAATGTGGTTGTCTTTTATCAAAATCATATCGTACAAACCCATACGATGATTGCCGCCGCCGCCCATAGTTACTGCCATTTTTTCTAACACTCGCATACCGGGCGTGGTTTTGCGGGTGTCAATCACGCGGGTTTTTAATCCTTGCAATTCTTGCATATACAGCGCGGTTTGCGTGGCAATGCCGCTCATTCGTTGCATAAAATTGAGCACCAAACGCTCGGCTTGCAGCAGCGCAATGATGCGCCCTTGCACCGTAAACGCCACATCGCCCACGCGCACCGCTGTGCCGTCGGCAATGAGCGGCACAAATTCGATGGCAGCATCTATTTGCGCAAAAATGTAGCGTGCCGCTTCCACGCCTGCCAAAATGCCATTTTGTTTTACCAACAATTGCATTCGACCCTGTGCATCGTGCGGAATGCACGCCAGCGAAGTGTGGTCGCCATCGCCAATATCCTCAGCAATGGCCAAGGCTACTATTAATTCATAATTCATAATTGATAATTCATAAAATGGTTGTTCGCTGGTCGCTGATTGCTGGTCGCTGGTAATTGGTCGCTGATTTTTTTGCTACAAAAATATAAAATATCTGCATAATTTACAAAAATGCTTACTTTTGTGCTATGAAAATAACATTACTTTGCGTTGGAAAAACCGACAAGGGATATTTAGAAACGGGTGTATCGCAGTACCTTGCTCGTTTGCAGCATTATGTTCCATTGGAAGTACAAATAATTCCGGAACTCAAAAATGCAAAATCGCTCAGCGAGCAGCAACAAAAAGAAGCCGAAGGTTGGCAAATTTTGGCGGCAGTGGGCAATAGCGAACTGTGCTTGTTGGACCAACGCGGCACAGCGTTTTCGTCGGTGCAATTTGCTGCGTTTTTGCAAAAGAAAATGCTGAGCAGCACACCCAATTTGTGCTTTGTAGTGGGCGGTGCTTATGGATTTTCGGCGGCGGTGTATGCCCGCGCACAAGCGCAAATAGCCCTGTCGGCAATGACGTTTTCGCATCAAATGGTGCGGCTGTTTTTTGTAGAACAACTCTATCGTGCATTCACCATTCTCAAAGGCACGCCGTATCATCATGGGTAGCGGCAGCAAACGATTGGCACAAAAAAAGACGGCATTTGTGATACCGTCCTTTTTTATGTTTCACTACATTTTAGAAGTGAAATAGCAAGAAAATACTACCTGATGTACTTGTGCTCAATCCCAACAAAAACGCTTCTGCGCCGCCATAACGCTCTCTGTATTTCCATTCGTGGCGGTCGCCGGCAAGGATGCCTTCGCTGGTAATTTCATCTTGACCTCTGATGCGATAGATAACACCCAAGCCAAATTCGCCGCCAATGGATATTTGCGGAGCAAAAAAGTATTCCACACCTACAAACGCACCCAAGCCTACAGAAAATACGCCCCCCCATTTATTTTCAACAATACGCTCTCCTATATTAGGATAAGTAATGAAACCTGTAGAGGGACTTTGATTGGCGGCAGTGATAGCATTGGCATAGTCGTACACCTCTTTTTCGTGGAGATAGCCTATCAATAGTTCTCCTCCGCAAAAGCCCTGCACTTTACCTTTGCCGCGGCGCCATTCGTAGCCCAATTGGAGGGCAACACCGTTGGTAATATCTTTGCGCACGTCCACCGCAGTGGCTTCGGTATTGGTGGGGTCGGCTATTGCAACGTAGTCGTCTGGCACGGTTTGCTTGTATTTGGATTGTTCAAATTGCAAGTGCAATTTAGCACGAATTGCCGCATTGTCCTTCAAAAAATATTTGCCGTAAATGGTATTGTCCACGCCGTCAAACGAGGGGGCAGTGTTTCCACCCGAACTAAAGATATTGCCCAGATAACTCAAAAACGGTGTAGCATCTATTCCCAGCGCAAAGTCGCCGGCTTTGGGCAACCTGCTGCTTATAGCAGGGTCAATGTTACTTGCTTGTGCCTGAGAGGTCGCCTGAGGAGTAGGGACTGGGTCATCATCCCATCCTTGATTTTGAGCAACGGCATACATCCCCCATCCACAGCAAAATAATGCTGATATAATTATTTTTTTCATACGATATTGTTCGGTTGAACTATCTTTTTTTAAATTTCGCGGCAAAGGTAATATAAAAATTTTTAATATGCCAAAAAAAATTACCTTTGCACCAAATTTTTTTTAGAAAATAAATTATGACTCACACTACAGGCTCTTTACGCGACGCGCGAGGCGTGCGCTGGATGGTTTTGGCATTGGTGTCGCTCACTATGCTTTGCTGCTATTATCTCACGGACGCGATGGCGCCCTTGGAAACCCGTTTGGAAATTGCCCGCGATTGGACGGCTACCGATTACGGCTTTTTTACCGGCGCCTACGGCTGGTTCAATGTCTTTTTGCTGATGCTGGTTTTTGGCGGTATGATTTTGGACAAAATGGGTGTCAAATTCACCGGCATTTTGGCTATCATCATTATGTTGTGCGGCGCAGGCATTAAGTATTGGGCGGTTTCGGGGCACGTGGGTAATGAACTGACCAACATCAATCTGATATTTTGGCAATGGGAAATCAAGCGGTCGGCACTCGTTGCCGGCTTGGGATTTGCTACTTTTGGCGTGGGTGTCGAAATGTTTGGCATCTCTGCCAACAAGGCGATTGTCCGCTGGTTTAGGGGCAAAGAAATGGCGTTGGCAATCGGTCTCAACACCTCTGTGGGGCGCATCGGCACGGCTTTGGCGATGTTCACGCCTATTCCGTTGGTCAATCTTACCAAAGATATTGCGGCTCCGGTTTTGCTGGCAATGCTGTTGCTGTGCGTGGGATTGGTGGCGTTCCTGTTTTTTGCAGTTTTTGACCGAAAATTAGACCGCGAAGATGCCACCAATAAGGTAGAAGCCGAAGAATTTAAGTTTAGCGACATCAAAGCCATTGCCAAAGTGAAGGCGTTTTGGTTGATTACCATCCTCTGCGTGCTGTTTTATTCGGCGGTGTTTCCGTTCATCAAATACGCCACGCAACTCATTGTGCAAAAATTTGGCGTGGCGGACGATTTTGCGGGCTACATCCCCGCCCTGCTGCCCCTTGGCGCACTGATTTTGACGCCCGTGTTCGGCAGTTTGTACGACAAAAAAGGCAGAGGCGCAAGCATTATGCTGCTCGGCTCGTGCATCCTGCTGCTGGTGCATTTGATTTTTTCGATACCCTCACTCAATAGTCTGCCTGTGGCGATTGGATTAGTTTTGCTGTTGGGCATTGCTTTTTCGATGGTGCCGTCGGCAATGTGGCCCTCGGTGGCAAAAATCATCCCCGAAAAACGCTTGGGCACCGCCTATTCGATGGTGTTTTGGGTGCAAAACTGGGGCATAATGCTCGTCCCGATGCTGATAGGCTACGTTTTGGACAAGTATTGTCAAACAGGCACCGCCGTCCAACAAATCGGCGACGCCGAACGCACAGTAACACTCTACAACTATCAAATTCCAATGCTGATTTTTGCCTGCTTTGGCGCACTCTCCATCTTATTTGCCTTTTGGCTCAAAAAAGAGGATGCCCGCAAGGAATATGGATTGGAAAAACCGAATGTGGTGGGATAATTCGCAGAAGAATACGCTTTATAGATACTTTTTGTTGTCTTATTAGAACATAATAAGTTTAAAAAAATACATTGAAACTGCGCAAGTAATCAAAAAATGATTACTTGCGCAGTTTCAATATACAAAACAAATTACCCCCTATTTCGTCGCCTTCTCCAAGCGTTTCATTACTGCGAAAAGGAATATGGCTGCGAGCAAACAACATGCAATCAACACGCCCCAAACGCACCACAACGGAATGCTGCTTTCCCAGATGGCGGCGATAACCGACGTCAGATAATTGCCTACTGCTGTGGCTGCAAACCAGCCGCCCATCATCAAACCTTTGAGTTTGGGCGGTGCAACTTTGGATACAAACGAAATTCCCATTGGACTGAGCAGTAATTCTGCAAAAGTCAATGTCAAATAGGTGCTAATCAACCAGTTGGGATTGAGCAAAATATCGCTCACTCCGCCAATGCTTTTGAGGTCGGCGGGCGATTGCAGCCCAAATGAGCCGATGGCAAGAATGGCAAAACCCGCTGCTGCAACCAACATTCCGTAGCCAATTTTTCGCGGCGTGGAAGGCTCTTTTTTTATCTTTGCCAACCAAGCAAAAATAGCGATGGAAACAGGCGTAAGCACCACCACAAAGAAGGGGTTGAATTGTTGAAAAATTTGTGGAGTAATGGCTACTTCGGCAGTTGTTGCGGCATATTTTATTGCAATAATGACACCCGCACCCACCAACACTGCGGAAGAAATAAGTTTTGCCCTTGTAGTTTTTGATTGAAAAATGCTAAACAATGCGTAAATTCCAACACAAATCAAAGCCAAATTGATAACGTCAAAGCCTATTCGCGTCCAGCCTGAGGCAAGATTTGAGGTGTAATCTCTTGCAAAAAAGGTCATTGTCAAACCGTTTTGGTGGAATGCCATCCAAAAGAAGATAACCACTGCAAAAACCAAGCCCAGAGCCACAATGCGCTCTCTTGTTTCCGCCGGTTTCAGTTCCGGCTCGGCGGTAAGGTTTGCGGCTGTGTTTTTGGCAGCCAATTGTTTGGCGTTGTGGTCGGCGTGTTTGTATAATTTTTTGGTCGAAAGATAAATGAGCATCGAAACCACCAACGAGATGCAGGCAACGCCAAAACCGTAGTTGTAGGATGCCGAAAGTTGGTCGATGTAAAGATGGCTAAATGCCGTTAAATCAGTAAATTGCGCGCCTTGTTGTGCGGCAAGGCTTGTTAATTTTTCTACACCATCGGCGGCAATAGTGCCGTCAAGATATTGGTGCGCCAACGACGGAATATCAGCGGCATAACTTAAACCGGCTTTGCCCAGATAGTAATTGGTTACTTTGGTGGCTGCCGTGGGTGCAAACATTGCGCCAACATTGATAGCCATATAAAAAAGGCTAAAACCCGGGTCGCGGCGATGTTTGTATTGCGGGTCGTCGTAGAGATTGCCCACCATAACTTGCAGATTGCCCTTGAATAGCCCCGTGCCCAGCGCTATGACAAACAGCGCAACAAAAAGCACTATCATACTCATTCCGGGAATTGCCATCAAAATGTAGCCCAAAAACATGACGACAATTCCGACGGTAACCGTTTTACCGTAGCCCCACCATTGGTCGGCAATGATACCGCCAAGAACGGGCAAAAAATAGACGGCTGCCAAGAAAAAGCCAAACACTTGACCTGTCTCAGTTGGCGACAATCCAAACTTGGCTTGAATAAACAGCGTAAAAATGGCAAGCATAGTGTAGTAACCAAATCGCTCGCCGGTGTTGGCTAATGCCAAGGCATATAAGCCTTTAGGATGATTTTTGAACATAAAAAAAATTTTTAGAGTGAATAAAACGGCGCAAATGTAGTAAATTTATTTTATATCAAAAATAGAAAAAGTTATTTTTAATAAAATAGTCGAAACGGAGACTACATTTTTTTGCGAAACAATTCAATTTGCTCGTAAACAGGAATTGCTCTACGATTGGTGTCAACGATACGCTCTTCGAGCGTTGTGTCTTTCAATCGTGCGTAGTTCCACTCTCTTAATTTATGAATATCGTCCACAGTAAAATTGGGGCTGATATTCGGGCTGGGGATGTTGTGTATCATTTTATTCTTCTTCTATAATGGCTGACGGTGCGTAGATAAAAACGTCGCTGAAACCCTCTAATGCTGTAATCGCTTTCACGCCCATCACGGTTTTATGATTAACAATATGTTTAAAATTCCACGAAACAATAATATCACAATGACTAACAATAGCAGCCGCAATGTGTAGGCAGTCATCATAACTCTTTGGTTTCAAAATACCTAAACTAATAAACTTTTCCGCAATGTGTTGCGTGTTTTCATCTATTTGAACAATCTGATAATTTATTTGCCCAAGGTATTTTAGCAAAACAATTTTTTTGCTTTCCTCACAAGCATTTATTTCCGATAAGGTAACATTGGATATTGCCACATCAAATTTGCCTGCTTTGATTTTATCCCACAGTTGGATAGTTTCTGACATACGTTCAGGTGCATCTTGCTGGTCGAGATAACTGATAACCGAAGTATCAAGATATATTTTTAACTTGTTCATTTATGATTCGTTTGTCCGCAAATGTACATCAAATTCTTCAATTTACAAAAAACAATTACCTTTTTTTTACAATACATATTTTGCCATTTCAAAAACTTTTACTACCTTTGCACTCAACACCCCCTAACCCCCAAAGGGGGAACAATTACTCCCCTTTTGGGGCAGGGGGGCTTGAAACCTGAAACTCTTAAAAGTGGTTAATAACTTGTTCATAAAAAATAGCGGAAATCCTTGCACAGTAAGGAATTTATCACTATCTTTGTACACCCAACACCCAACACCCAACACCCAACACCCAACACCCAACACCCAACACCCAACACCCAACACCCAACACCCAACACCCAACACCCAACACCCAACACCCAACACCCAACACCCAACATAAGCAACCCTTATATTCCTTATACAAAAGTCCGTTTCGCACGTAGTGCGGAACGGACTTTTTATTGTTCATTATTCATTATTAATTAAATTATTATGGCAACAACGTATCTAACCAAAATCAAAGGGTTTCTGTACAAGAACCCGCTCACCGAAGACCCCAACGACTACATCGCAAGGGTAGAGTCGCAACGCTCATTGGATGTTGCGCAAGTATGCGCATCGGCAACCTCACGCGGCGGTGCCGACATCGGAGCCTCCGCAATGGAACACGCAGTGGAGTTGTTCCTTGCCGAAATGGAGTATCAACTGTGCAACGGCTTTTCGGTAAACGCCAAAACCTTTACCGCTGCGCCGCACATCAAAGGCGTGTTCAACTCGCCCTACGAAACCTTTGACCCCGCAAAGCACCGCCTGCTGTGCGAATTTTCGCAGGGGCTGCAGTTGCGCCAAAAACTCACCGCCACCGAAGTCGTCATAGAAGGTGTGCGCGAAAGCAACTTCCACATTGACCACATCAAAGATATGTTTACCAACAACACCGATGGCAGCGTTACGCGCGGCAAAGTTACCGAACTGCGCGGGCACAACATCAAGATAGCGGGCACCGACGACACCTGCGGCATTTGGCTGCGCGTGCTGCCCAACGGCACCGAAACCCGCGTAGATATGAGCGCCATTGTGCTCAACGAGCCTTCGCGCATATTGGTGCAACTGCCCGACTTGGGCTACAATACGCCCCAGCAGTTGAGCATCAAAACGCAGTACTCCAACAGTGGCGGCAAACTGCTGGAACATCCGCGCACCGCCGTATTAGACATTCCCGTTGTGGAGGTAGAGCAGGGAGCATAGCATCTTGAACGCCTCAAGATGTACATCTTGAAGGTCTCAAGATATGCATCTTGAAGGTCTCAAGATACACATCTTGAAGGTCTCAAGATGCACATCTTGAACATCTCAAGATGCCCACCTCACCCCCGACCCATCTCCTTTGTCTGAACTGTGATTTTAATATGATTGAATATGATGAATATGATTAAAGAGAAATCATCTTAATCAAATAAATCACACGAAAATCAAAGTTCAGACAACAAACGGCTGTCCCATCGGCACAACGGGGTTAATGCGCAATGGTTTGAACGGGCGCAAACAAACAAATAGCGTTCCAACAATTTGCAAAGGTATTTTTTGCCTTCCGCCTTTGCAAAGGGTCAACAAGGGGAGGCAAAACAATTAAATTGTCCGTTAAAGGACGGACGTAAAACAATTTTTTGTATGAAAAAACTATTTTTATTTGCCTTAGTAGGCGCAATCGGTACGGTTGTAGCGGTAAGTTCTTGCAGCGATGACAACAAGAGTGAAGATGCTAAAGTTACCGTAACTAAGGTTACGCCTCTAACAGCAAAAGAAGGGGATGAGATAACAGTAGAGGGCACACATCTCGAAAAGGCAGTGTTCGTCATTGCAAATGTGCAGGTAACAGAGAAGTATGTTATGATACAGGACAATGGTACTAGGGCAATTGTATGGGTACCTACTTATCCTCAAGGATTTTCCTACGGAGAGAAGGATTTTAATGTGTCCGACGAAAATAGCATAATAGTGTACACTTGTAAAATCACCATTAACTCGAGCAATCCCTGATAGGTTGAATGTCCCATAACGCAGAAAATCAGGCGGCAAGTGTATTGCCGCCTGATTTGTTTTTGTGGGTGGTTGTTTTGTGGAAGGCGATGACATTAAATACTATAATAACAAAGAAACTATTACTGTAGAGTTGGATGCAGACCTTGTGTATGTTGTTCGCAATTGATTAGTCGTTTTTCACAATTGTCTCTGCCATAGTAACCGAATAGCAACTAAAATATCCTATTCCACCATTGGAGATATTGGTGTTAATGTTGGATGCCGGCGAACTGAAGAAGGAAGACCCGCCTTCCTTTTCGTCTTGGCATTGAAGAATAAAGTTGTAATACCCTTTTTGCCCCATCATATACAAACTGCGGATGGCAACGGAATCAATTTCAATAGGCACGTGCATAAAAGAGGCGGCGGTATAGATTTCCTTGATGCCGTCGTTGTTAAAATCCACTTCTACGCTCAACATATAGTCGCAAGCCCGCCCTGTTCCCGTGCGGACTTCCCCTTCGAGTTGTTGGTTCATCAATAATTCGGCATGTTCTCCAAAATCAATTACGTTTTTCATATTTTTGTAATAAGTTTCCACAGAGGTTTCATACATATTGTTGTTGAAATTTTGGAAATATCCGACCGAAAAATTATCCACTGTTTGGGGTTTGATATTTGGACTTGCGGCAAACCATACATTGAGCGGCGAGCCTGATGCCGAATTTTCGGCTAACTGAATAAATTGTGCATTACGCGCATAATTTGCCTTTACCGATGAGTGCTTGTTGATAAGATATACAACTCCAACGCGCGGCTCCAATTGTCCGTAGGTATTGTAAATTGTACCTGTTTTGTAGTATATGGAATCGGCGACTTCATAATTGCTATCATAACTGTAAGTTGTTAGTCCGCCCAGATTTTGAAAGACAGACCATCGCAAACCATAACGGAAAGACAACTTGTCGGTCATGTTATGTTCATTCGACAAATAAATGCCATGTTCCAACGATTCATTTCTTTGCATATCATATCCACCATATCCGCTTATGTTGATATTGCCGGGGTTGAGGCGATGTACAATGCTCGAAACGCCGTAATTCAAATTCAACCACCGATTGACGTGATGATTGAAATCGGCTTTGAGTGCCACATCAAAAATTCCTGCCCGCCAATCCACCTCCATTTCGCCAAGTGCTGCCCCAAACCGATACTTGTAATCGCTCAAATGAACGCTGAATGTTGAAAACAGTTGTTCCAAAAACCTGTGTTTCCAAAGCAAAGAAGCAGCAGTATTTCCATAATCAAATTTTCCCATTTCGGCTCCAAAAGCATCTTTTCCATAGTAAGCGTTGATTTCAATCCGGTCTTTATCCGAAACCCGATGAGATATTTTAGCATTCAAATCGTAAAAATGAAGGATGGCATTTTGTATCATTTCAGTTCCCGAAAGTCCAAAAAAAAGGTCAATATAACTACGTCTGCCGCCTATCATCCACGATGTTCGCTCTCCGGCAGGACCTTCAAGCATCAAACGGCTTGATATAAGTCCAATCCCTCCTGTCCCTTCAAAACCTTGGGGCATATCCGATTTTGTTTCTACACTCAATAGCGATGCCAATCTTCCGCCAAATTTCAGGGGCATATCCCCCTTGTATAATTCCATTCCGCTCACCACATCGTTGTTGAACACCGAGAAAAATCCCAACAAATGGGAGGCGTTATACACCGTAGAGTTGTCTAACAAAATCAGGTTTTGGTCAGGTGCGCCGCCGCGAACGCTAAAGCCCGAAGTTCCTTCGGCGGTTGCCTGCACGCCCGGCAAAAGTTGTATGGCTTTGAGTATATCCACTTCGCCCATCAACATGGGCAAGCGTTGTATTTCTTTGATGTTCAACTGTTCCACTCCCATCCTTGTGCTTGTGATATTGTCATCTTTGGCACGAGACGAAATGACAATTTCTTCTATTTCCTGTGTGCCAAAGTCAGGTTCAAAATCAATGGTTTGTGCTGTAGTAGCGTTCACGCTGAATAGTATCTGACCACAAAATAAACAGCCAATACAAATAATAAGTTTGTTGATAGTCATGTTTTTTATTTTTTTAATTATGTTGATAATTTCAATTGTTGATTTAATCAACTAAACAGGTAAATTTTTTTAGATATTTTCGGCATTTATTTTTAAATGAGATAGTACTTTGATGAAAGTCTGTATCTCATGTGCTTTAATTCCTTGTGATAATGTATCGAGCAGGTCTTTTTCTTTACTGATAATTTCGCGGGCAAATTTTTTGCCTTTTTGGGTAATTACAACAAAATTTTTTCTCCTGTCGTTGGTATCCACTATGCGTTGTATCAAACCGTTATTTTCAAGAATATCTATTTGTCTCAAAACAGCCGATTTGTCTTTTTTAACCATCTGGGCTATATCCTGCTGAATTATATCGTCCTGATAATAAGTTATCATCAACATTCCAAAAGATTCTGCCGGAAGGTCCATGCTAAGTTCATGCATACTTTTTCTAAAAGCATATTCAATGGCTTTCACTGTAAGAACAATACTCAGCGATATGGGTAATTTCTTTTGATTCATGGATACAATTTTTATTTCGCTGCAAAGATAAGAACAATTAGTTGATATTTGCAACTAATTTTTCTATTTTTTGCAAAAAAT
The DNA here is from genome assembly GCA_025996715.1 of Bacteroidia bacterium. Lineage (GTDB taxonomy): Bacteria > Bacteroidota > Bacteroidia > Bacteroidales > UBA932 > BNTQ01. The sequence continues at coordinate 18,351 of BNTQ01000028.1, forward strand.
AACGTGTTTTTATTTGTATGATGGCGTGAGCGCAGGAATTGACAGCATCACCCCTGCCGCGATGTGATGATATGGAAAATCGTTGATACCATATTGATACTCTTTCTACTGCCGAATATGTTCAACCGCCAAAGTAATATATTCTTGCTTAGAAAGCATACTCCGTTTTCTATCACTCCATTCTTCCAATTTTTGCGCAATGATTTGTTGGTCAAATGTTTTATTTGTTTGAATTATATAATCAATGGAAGACAGAAGTTCAAGTGCAAAATCTGAATAAAAACCGTTTAAAAATTTAGTAGTTTTTGTAGCAATTTCGGACAGTTCTACATTATCATTGATATAAGTTTCTACGGTATCATAACCATCGGCAATCAAAGTAAGTGGGTCAAACGGTTTTTTATTCATATCGCTATAACCCATTATATAACTGCCATTCAAGTAATTTAAAACATGGCGAACTTTTCCTGAGTAAGGTCCATAAAAATTAGGGATAAATTGAAGTTTTAAATATTTTTCACCGCCGAACTTTTGCAAAAAATAACAAACCTTTTCACTAGAAAATTCAGAGACATATTCACCATTTCTTACTAAATCATATAAAACATATAACAGCAAGGCTCTTGCACTGGTAAGCTTAACCCTCTCTGTTTTTAAATGCTCTTTAATTTCTTGGTTGGGTTCATAAACTAAAATATCCATATCGACCGAGCCTAATTTTTTATTAATGATATGCTTTATTTTTTCCCATTCCAATCCCCCATTACCTGCCCCAAGAGGAGGAATTGCAACGCTTTTTATCTGATATTTTTCAATCGTTTTAAGAAAATCATCTAACCCGTCTTCGATAAAACTATATTCTGATGGTTTTCTCCAATCCTTTTTTGTTGGAAAGTTAATAATAATCTTTTCCCCTGAATTTAAGTTACTATCTTTAGTAACAAAAAGTTTTCCTACAGAAATTTCTTTTTGTTCACAAGCCACTTGATAAGCTCTAAAATTATTAGGAAACGCTTTTTTAAATTGCAACGCTATTCCTTTGCCCATCACACCTACAGTGTTAACAGTATTGACTAATGCCTGAGCATCACTTTCTAATATATTTCCTTTAATGTAATGTATCATAATAGATTAATTTTAGTAATATGCATCGGGTCTAATTTTTATCTTATTGGATTCTATTCCCATATCCATTAATCTTTGTTTTGATTCTTCATTGTAACAAACAAATCCACATAAATAATGGGAGGGAATATCATCTGCAATTAAGAACTCTGCTTGTTTTTTGCACTTTATGAGTAAATTTTCTTCTCTTGACCAATATTTTGATTTAACAGCACTCCAATCAACTATATTGGGCAATTCATTAATCTTTGAGTTATCATAAAATAAAGAAAGAAAATCTGTGGCATGCCCGTCAGAAAAATAATATGTTATTCCTGATTGCATTATATCGGTTACTTTACAGACTGAATAAACTATACTTTTAGGCAGAGTTGATTTTTCCACACAGTTCCCACCATGTTGAATAACATATAACATAGGCATTCGTACCCCAAAGTAAAACGGAATGAAATTGCCTAAAATGATACTTCTAATTAGTTGAGAACGATTACCATTGGTAATAAGGACTTGCTTTGTTGCTCTTGTGCTAATTAAACTGGTATCACCTATTGTAACATAGTCAGGATTTGCATTTGACGAATTTCTATGGGTAATGCCGTGCTGGAGAATATGCGGGATATTCTCTATATGAGTCATTCTGTATATATGTATTTGTGATAATTCCATTATTTTCAAATTTATGTTATGCAAAAGTAATCTTTTCTGGGAATTTTGAGCATTTTTTTTTCGCTAAATATGCTACTTCACTGTTCGTCCCCGCAAAGATAAAAATGCCAATGCAAAATACAGCGTGCTTTTATTTGTATGATGGCGTGAGCGCAGGAATTGACAGCATCACCCCTGCTGCGATGTGATGATATGGAAAATCTTTGATACCATATTGATACTCAACAAGATAGGAGATGCGAGAGCCTTTCCATACCCATTGGGTGGTGTACACCAATGGGGTGTCGCCGTTGCCCATCCAGCCTGCGTAGCCTGCAAGGGTGTTGGCAATGCTCAGCCATTTGTTGCCCAGCACCACCGAGCCGCCGTACATGGGCGCATCGTCTTGGCGGCCAATGGTTTCCCAACAGATAAATCCAAGGTCGGCAACCAATCGTAATTCGTTGATTATCAGTGAATTAAAGTGAAACGATTTACCAATTTCCACATCAAAATAATAGCCCGGTGTATCAAAATAGCGGCGGTGGAGGTTGTTGTCCACGGCGGCAGTTTTGAGGGTGGCGTTGAGCACAATGGCAGGCAGATATTGCTTTTCGCGCAGGATGCTCATGCGGGTTTGCACGTAAATGTCGCCTATGGGCAGCATTCCGCTGCGGCTGCCGTTTTGCATATCTCGTTGATTGTAAACGTTTTGCGAAACCTCAAAGGCTTCGGCAAAGGGCGTCCACACCTTGAGCGACACCCGCTCGGCAACAAACGGCACCTCTATGGTAAGGTGTCCGTTGAGGGTGCGGTCGCCGTAGCCAAAAAAGTGGTCAGCCGTGAGGGTGAGCGAGGTGTAGGCGGGGATGGTGGCATCGGCAAAGACAGGCACAGGGTTGGCATTGGGACCAAAGTGCGCAGGCGCAAATTCTATGGCATACAGCCCCAAGGTGGTGCTTATCACCGTGAACATCGTAGTAAGTATTCTATTAAATAATTGATTCATAATAGATTATGAAATTTTATTTTGTTGCAGTTTTCCATAGATTAAGACCTACGGTTAGGCATATTCAAACCCTGCGGGCTGTTTTTTCCCTTTGAAACACAAACAAAGGTAAACATTTTTTGAAAAATAAGAAATCCACCTCACCCCCTAACCCCCTCTCCAAAGGAGAGGGGGAATGTGCTCAAGCCACAACTGTACAAAATGCTACGGATACTCCCCTCTCCTTTGGATAGGGGCGGGGGGTGAGGTGTATCTGCCATTTTGTCAGTCATATAATTTGGCACAGATATTGCGAGATAACGGGTGTAATTAAAACGAATTTATCATAATTATTCACTTAAAAATTTAAACAAAATGGGAAAAGTAATTGGAATTGACCTCGGCACCACCAACTCGTGCGTTGCCGTAATGGAAGGCAACGAGCCAATCGTTATTGCCAACAACGAAGGACACCGCACAACGCCTTCAATTGTAGCCTTTGCCGAAGGCGGCGAACGCAAAGTGGGAGACCCCGCAAAGCGTCAGGCTATCACCAACCCGCATAAAACCATCTTTTCGATAAAGCGTTTTATGGGCGAAACATTTGACCGCGTGCTCACCGAAATGAAGCGCGTGCCTTACGATGTGGTCAAGGGCGACAACAACACACCCCGCGTCCGCATTGACGACCGCAACTATACGCCGCAGGAAATCTCGGCAATCGTGCTGCAGAAAATGAAAAAAACTGCCGAAGATTATTTGGGGCAAACCGTTACAGAGGCGGTGATTACCGTGCCTGCCTACTTTAGCGACAGCCAGCGTCAAGCCACCAAAGAGGCGGGCGAAATTGCAGGTTTGAAAGTGTTGCGCATCATCAACGAGCCTACTGCGGCGGCGTTGGCGTATGGTTTGGACAAAAAGAGCAAGGACGAAAAAGTGGCAGTGTATGACCTCGGCGGCGGCACGTTTGATATTTCTATTTTGGAAATCGGCGACGGCGTGTTTGAGGTCAAGAGCACCAACGGCGACACGCACTTGGGCGGCGACGATTTTGACCAAGTGGTGATTGATTGGCTGGCAGACGAGTTTGCCAAAGAAAACGGCGGACTTGACCTGCGCAAAGACCCAATGGCATTGCAACGCCTCAAAGAGGCTGCCGAAAAGGCAAAGATTGAACTTTCGAGCGGCACGCAAGCCGAAATCAATTTGCCCTACATTATGCCGGTGGAAGGTATGCCCAAGCACTTGGTAAAGAGCCTGAGCCGCGCCAAATTTGAGCAAATGATTGCTCCGCTCGTTGAACGCTCCATTGAGCCTTGCCGCAAAGCAATGGCAGATGCGGGTTTGAAAAATAGCGACATTGACGAAATTCTGCTCGTGGGCGGTTCAACCCGTGTGCCGGCGGTGGTTGAGGCGGTGCAAAAGTTCTTTGGCAAAGCGCCATCAAAGGGTGTGAATCCCGACGAAGTAGTGGCAGTGGGCGCTGCGGTGCAAGGCGGCGTACTCACGGGCGAAGTCAAGGATGTGCTGTTGTTGGACGTTACCCCGCTGTCGTTGGGCATTGAGACCTTGGGCGGCGTGATGACCAAACTCATTGAGAGCAACACCACCATCCCGACCAAAAAGAGTGAGACTTTTAGCACGGCTGCCGACAATCAGCCTTCGGTGGAAATCAATGTATGTCAAGGCGAGCGGCAGTTTGCCCGCGACAACAAGTCCATCGGGCGTTTCCACTTGGACGGCATTCCCTCTGCGCCGCGCGGCGTGCCGCAAATTGAGGTTACGTTTGACATCGACGCCAACGGCATCCTCTCGGTGTCCGCCAAAGACAAAGGCACAGGCAAGGAGCAGCAAATTCGCATCGAAGCCTCATCGGGTTTGAGCGAGGCAGAAATCAAGAAGATGCGCGACGAAGCCAAAGCCAACGAAGAGGCTGACAAAAAGGAACGCGAGCGTGTGGACAAAATCAACGCTGCCGATGCCGCTATTTTCAGCACCGAAAAGCAACTCAAAGAGTACGGCGAAAAACTCAGTGCCGACAAGAAAAAAACCATTGAGGAAGCACTCGAAAAACTGAAAGAAGCGCACAAATCGCAAGACCTCGCCGCCATCGAAACCGCCAGCAAAGGTCTCACCGACGCCTGGCAAGCCGCCTCCGAGGAGTTGTACAAGGCAATGAACGCAGGTGCCGGCAATCCCTTTGGCAACGCCGACCCCTTCGCAGGCGCAGCAGGCGCTGCCTCTGCCGACAACACTGCCTCCAGCGATAGCAAAGATGCTGGCGGGGATAAGGAGGTTAAGGATGTGGATTTTGAGGAGGTGAAATAAAATAGTGTCTAACTTAAATTTTTAAAATTATGATTAAAGTAAAAAATCTGCACGGAACAGCAGATAACAAAGTTCCAAATGGTTATGTTTCCTGGCTAGCGTATTGGGAAACCAAGACAGGAGAAAGAGCAACTGAATGTATGTGTATTGGTTGCAATGTTAGCGGTAGAGCCAATTTAGTTGGTGCGCACGTAAAAAAGGTTGGTAGTTTGGATAACAAGTGGTATATTGTACCATTGTGTCAATCTGACAATATGAGAACCGATGAATTTTATGTTTCTGAACCACTTGCACTAGTAAATCCATAAAGGTACTCCGTTGGTGCAAGGTATGAACTCACACCATTATTAAATCGCAGTGAATGAAAATTTGCTGCGATTTTTTTGTTGTAATAAATATTTTTTGTACCTTTGCCACGTGATTTGTAAATGAAATTTAGAGCATAGTTAATGCACACAATTAGACATATAAAATAAGCGTTTAACGCTATTCTTGCTTTCGAATCTTAGACAATTCCAAAACTCAAGAATAAGTGAACGCTCGCAGTAATGCGGGCTTACTTATTTGAGTGTAGGTAGTCTAAGAACCTCGAAAGCGGATATTTAAGTCCGCTTTTTTTATTGTCCTATATTGAAAAGATTCGACGACGGCTTGACCGCCATAATCATATAACAGAATTGCAACTGCCCATAAATGCGAAGTGAAATTGCAAAAACACTCAAATCATAATGCAACGAGAGCAGAAACTCGTAAAAACGGGCAAGACCTGCGAAGCCTTAAGAGTAGGAAAATTAAATCTGTAATAATATGAAATTAAAACAGGCAACACAATTAGCGATTATTGGAGTGATTCTTCAATTATTACCTGCAATTATTTGGTCTGCAAGTAATATTTTGGGATATGAAGATTGGTTCAGATATCTAAATCTTATTTCACTTATTGGAATCGCATTATTACTTCCTTTTTTTGTAACTCTTTTTAAAAGCCAGAAATAATATGGAAAATAATAATATTAACGACATTTTTGGGATAGAAAGTTCCCAAAGTCAAAGCAATAATGAAAAAAACACTACCAGATATCGCTATCATGCTTTGAGAACAATTGCAGGGATTTACATGGTCTTGGCATGGATACTTGGCATTGCCGCAATTATAACAACGTTTTATTTCTTGTCCGAAAATAACCTGCAAATATTTGGACTTGTATCATTTATAGTTGGTGGTTTATTAGCTCTTGGTTTGGCAGCAATATCTGAATCTATAAAAGTATTTTTAGATATTGAATATAATACAAGAAAAGCGTCCGAAAAATGAAAACTATGCCCCCGTTTGGCGTGTGGTTCTGCCACGCGCCATTTATTTTTGGTAGGTTTCAAAATAGAACAGTTCTACCACAGGTGATAGAACTGTTCTTCCTTATGTGGTAGAGCCGTTCCCCCGCCTATGGAAGAACGGTTCTTCTGCATAAGGGGGAATTACATCAATTCCATAGCAGAATATTTGCTATCTATCCTTCCCAAAAAGCAAAAAAATCACTACCTTTGTATTCAAATGTAAAACTAAAGACATCAATAAAAAAATAGAAAACTAAAAATTTAAAATATTAATTAGGGCTTTGCTCTTATTCTTTACTCTGTAAACGACCAATTTATAAAGTAGGTAAGAATAAGTTGCGAAGGTTCACGCCTCGTGGCGTGGACTGTTCGTGCTTATTTACCTACAATGCTTTGGTCGGCTATCAGAGTAAAATAAGCATTCAAAACGAATAGTTTCACGCTTTTTTGTTTGCTTACAGTTTAAGAGTTTTGCTCACAACTCTTAAACAAATATGGCAAACGAAAATTTGCATAAAGCAAACAAGGCAAAAAATGACGAGTTTTATACTCAATTGTCTGACATTGAAAAAGAACTCAGTCATTACAAAGAGCAATTTAAGAACAAAGTTGTTCTTTGCAATTGCGATGACCCGCGTGTAAGCAATTTCTTTCATTATTTTTCCTACAACTTTGAATCTTTGGGACTGAAACGCCTCATTGCCACTTGCTACAAAAACCAAGATGCTGAATTATTTAGCACGCATAAATCCGATAAGGCAATTTATTTGGAATATACGGGCGATAAAAATGGCAATAGAGTGCCCGACCCTGAGGAAATTGGTATAAAACATCTCAACGGCGATGGCGATTTTCGCAGTTCTGAATGTATAAAATTGTTAGAACAAGCCGATATTGTAGTAACCAATCCGCCGTTTTCGTTGTTCCGCGAGTATGTTGCTCAACTTGTGGAATATGATAAAAGGTTTTTGATTTTAGGTAATGATAATTGCCGAACATATAAAGAAGTTTTCAAGTTAATAAAAGAAAATAAATTATGGTGTGGATATAACCACGTAAAAGAATTTAAAAAACCAGACGGAAGTATCCAAAAATTTGGAAACGTTAGTTGGTACACAAATCTTGATGTTGCTAATCGCCACGAAGATTTAATTCTCTACAAAACATACAACCCCCAAGAATATCCAAAATACGACAATTACGATGCCATCAATGTTGATAAAACAGCCGATATTCCTATGGATTATGCAGAAATTATGGGTGTGCCAATAACGTTTCTTGACAAATACAATCCAGAACAATTTGAGATTATTGGAAATGAATATGATTTAGAAATTGAAAAGGGACGTGGATATGTAAAAGGAAAAAGACTATATTCTCGTATCTTTATTAAAAATAAAAAATAAAATGAAAATCGAACTCAAAGAAATTACAGTCCGCGAATTGGCGGAGGGCTATAAAGATAGCCAAGAAAACGGCGTTGTTGGTTATGGTGGAAAATTAGATATTCGCCCGCCGTATCAGCGAGAATTTATCTACAAAGACAAACAGCGGGACGCTGTGATTGACACGGTAACAAAAGAATTTCCGCTCAATGTGATGTATTGGGCGGTGCGCGAAGACGGCAATTTTGAAGTGATTGACGGACAACAGCGGACAATTTCCATTTGTCAATACGTCAATGGGGATTTTTCGGTGGGTGGATTGGCGTTTCATAATCTCCAAAACGACCAACAGACGCAGATTTTGGGCTATAAATTGATGGTCTATTTTTGTTCGGGAACGGACAGCGAAAAATTGCAATGGTTCAAAACTATCAACATTGCGGGCGAAAAACTAAGCGACCAAGAGTTGCGCAATGCCGTCTATTCGGGCTCGTGGGTAAGTGATGCAAAGCGATATTTCAGCAAAAACGGTTGTCCTGCGTTTAAAATCGGCAGCGATTATCTGGGTGGCAGTGCCATTCGTCAAGAGTATTTGGAAACGGCAATTAGTTGGCTGTCGTGCGGAAAAATAGAGGAATATATGTCGCAACATCAGCACGATGCCAACGCTACTGCCTTGTGGATTTATTTTCAAAGCGTTATATCGTGGGTAACTGCTACTTTCACACAGTATCG
>BNTQ01000029.1 GCA_025996715.1 Bacteroidia bacterium
AAACCTCCTGCCGTTTCTTTTATCAATACATCGGGAACAAAACCACTTCCGTAATCTGCATATCCTGTTTTGTTGGCAAATTTTACTACAATGGGTTGCATTCCCCATTTATTGGTCTCTTGTTTTTTGGGACTCGTTTCGTAGATAGTGAACGAGCCTACATTTTTGCCATAAGTGGTGTCGCCCACAATCACAACATTGTTGCTCCCCATATAGGGGCGCAGTCCGTTGATTAACAACTCGCTGGCAGAGGCAGTGCCTTTTGAGGTTATCACATACAAGCGTGATAGTGCCAAACGATTGATGGCGGTTTTACTGTTGGTTCTACCCACATAATTCACAAAATAATCTTTGTTGTAATCGTCCCCATAAACGAACTCTAATTCTTTGCTATACGAGATATTGTATTGTGCAATACCAAATATATTTGAAGAATCTTTGCCTGATATCATACTTGCCAATGCAATGCAAGTGGATACCGCTCCGCCTCCGTTGTAGCGCAGGTCTATTATCAAATCGTTGATGCCTTCTGTTTTGAATTTGCCAAAAAGTTCATTCAGTTCTATGTCGTAGGATTGACTGTAATTGCCATTGTCGCGGGCAAAAAAATTGAACACCATATAGCCAATGTTTTTACCTCCGATATTATAGACGGTGTCCAACAAAATAGGATATGCAGATTACGGAAGTGGTTTTGTTCCCGATGTATTGATAAAAGAAACGGCAGGAGGTTTTCCGCTCAAAGCCTTAGGCGACACCGCCGAAGTGATGTTGCACGCTGCCCTCAATGATCTATTGGGCAAGCCCCAAGCCGTTTATAGCAGTTTGGCAAAATCGCGCAACAACTCATCACCTCTCCGCCTCATCACCTCATCCATAGACAGAACGCCAGCCCGCAGAGGAATGTACATAGAAATGAAACAAGGGCTGTCAGATACAGCAACAGAGTAATGGGAGGCGCAACAACACTCACTTTTTTGGGAACGGGCACTTCGCAAGGCGTTCCAATGATAGGTTGCAATTGCCCGGTGTGCCGTAGCGTTGATGTGCACGACAAGCGCTTGCGCTCGTCGGTGTTGGTGCAAACGCAAAATGTTACTCTCCTCATTGATTGCGGTCCCGATTTTAGGCAACAAATGTTGTGCCACAACATTGCACAGATAGACGCAATTTTGTTCACGCACGAACACAAAGACCACACCGGCGGCTTGGATGATGTGCGTGCGCTCAACTATTTTATGCAGGCTCCCATACCTGTATATGCCGAAAACAGAGTGATGGCAGCCTTGCAACGAGACTATGCCTACGTTTTTAAAGAACATCAATATCCGGGAGCACCTCAAGTTGAAGCGCGCGAAATTTCTACTCAAAAATTCACTGTCAAAGGAGTCGAAATTCAGCCGGTGCGCGTGATGCACGGCAATTTGCCCATACTGGGTTTCCGCGTAGGCGAATTGGTTTATTTGACAGATACCAATTTTGTGAGCGACGAATCAAAAGCCCTCATACAGGGATGTAAAGTATTGATAATCAACGGAGTACGAAAAGAATCGCACGTCTCGCATTTTTCTCTTTCGCAAGCCTTGCAGTTGATAACAGAAGTAGCACCCGCGCAAGCCTACATCACGCACATCTCGCATCAATTGGGGCTGCACCACTCAATACAAGCCGCCCTGCCCCCGCAGATAAACCTTGCCTACGATGGTTTGCAGGTAGTAGTTGAATGAATAATTTAAAAGGAAAAGCAATGAATAACACAAAAATATCAATTCGCTTTTTTGACGACAAAGAAGTGCGTGCCGTTTGGGACGAAACCAACAACAAATGGTGGTTTTCGGTTGTTGATATTGTGTCGGCAATAACCAATAGCCCGCGCCCAAGAGTTTATTGGGGAACACTCAAAAGCCGGCTGAAAGGGCAAAGCAGTGAGTTGTATTCAAAATGTGTACAACTGAAACTTGTGTCGGCGGACGGTAAAAAATATGCCACTGATTGTTTTTCGCAGGACGATGTAATTGAACTTGTAAGAGTTATTCCAAGCAAAAATTCAATGAAATTTTTAGATTGGTTCACCTATAGCGACAACACTATCGACGGACAAAGCAAAAAGAAAGCATACACCTTGTTTGAGAGTAATTTGATAGACACCATTGAGGTGGGCACAGCCAAAGGCTTGCAGCAAATTCACGCCTATCTATTTGGCGGCTTGTATGATTTTGCCGGACAAATAAGGCAAAAAAACATTTCAAAAGGCGGATTTCAGTTTGCAGTAGCACACTTTTTGGGCAGCACATTACAGCAAATTGAACAAATGCCCGAAAATACTTTTGACGAAATCGTCGATAAATATGTGGAAATGAACATTGCCCACCCATTTATGGAAGGCAATGGGCGAAGCACAAGAATTTGGTTAGATTTAATACTAAAAAAACGCCTACAAAAATGCGTGGATTGGAGCAAAATAGGCAAAAACGACTACCTAAATGCAATGATAAAAAGTGCCGCCAACAGCACCACAATCAAAAACTTGATTAAGCCCGCCCTGACCAATGAAATCAACAGCCGCGAAATGTTTATGAAAGGGATTGATTACTCTTATTATTATGAGGAAAATGAATGATAAATGGTTAATGGAGTGTTAGTACTTGAACTACCCCTTTTGCCGCTCACCTCCGACAATACTGCGACTATTGATGTATCTCGGTTGAGGGCAGGCATTTATCTTGTAAAAGTGGGTGAGAATATCAGCAAAGTGGTGGTGCAATAATGGACATCATTTACTGCCTGCTTCTCTTTTTTTGGGGAAGCAGGTTTTTTTTGTGTAATATAAAAAAAAACGTATCTTTGCCAAACACTTAAAAAATATAATATTATGGGAAAAGAAATTGCATCTTTGGCGCCACAAGCCTTGTGGCAACACTTTTATGAGTTTACACAAATTTCGCATCCTTCCAAAAAGGAGGAAAAAATTTCGGCATTTGTTGCCGAGTTTGGTAAAAAATTGGGGCTGCACACCGATGTGGACAAAATGGGCAACGTGCTCATTCGCAAGCCCGCTACGCCGGGTATGGAAACCCGCAAAAGCGTTGTTTTGCAAGGGCATATTGATATGGTGATGGTGCCGCAAAGCCACACCGGTGCTATTGATACCGTGATTGACGGCGATTGGGTGTGCACGCAAGGCACCACCTTGGGCGCCGACAACGGCATTGGCTCTGCCGCCGCAATGGCGATATTGGAGTCAAAAGACATAGCGCATCCGGCAATTGATGCGCTGTTTACTGTGGACGAAGAAACCGGCATGAGCGGTGCGCGTGCCCTTGCGCCCAATTGGGTGCAAGGCGATATTCTCATCAACCTCGACACCGAGGACGATGAAGAATTGTGCATAGGTTGCGCAGGCGGCTTGGATGCTGCATTTGCGGATACCTACCAAGAGGTGCCTGTGCAACAAGGCACCACCTATCAACTCACCGTGAGCGGACTCAAAGGCGGGCATTCGGGCATCGAAATTGCATTGGGCAGAGCCAACGCTATCAAAGTGATAGCAAGGGTTTTGCGACAACTTACCGAGCAACAAAAAGTGCAATTGGTGTGGCTCAAAGCGGGCGAATTGCGCAATGTGATTCCAAGCAAAGCCGTTGCCACATTCGTTTGCAGCCAACCCGAAGCGGATATAAAAAAGACGCTTGCACAATTGCAAACTACCATCGCAACAGAGTATGCCTTGGTGGAAGACGGCTTGAACATTGACTTGCAGCCCGTTGCTGCGGCATCAAAAGCGTTGGACATTGCCACGCAACGCCGCTATGTGAACGCACTGTTGGCTTGCCCAAACGATGTAATTCGTATGAGCAACGCCATTCCGGGCTTGGTGGAAACCTCTTCCAACCTTGCCATTGCGAGCATAGGCGATGGAAAGTTTGCCGCCTCAGCATTGATGCGCAGTTCGGTTATTTCGGCAAAAGAATATCTGGCACAAACAATGGCTGCTGCCTTTGATTTGGCGGGCATCCAAAGCACATTCACCGGAGGTTATCCGGGATGGAATCCCAATATCAACTCGCCTATATTGAAGGTGATGACTGAGTTGTACAAAAAAATGTTTGCCGCCGAACCTCACGTGCAGGCTATTCACGCCGGTTTGGAGTGCGGTTTGTTGGGCGGTATTTACCCCAATTGGGATATGATTTCGTTCGGTCCCACCATTTTGAATGCGCATTCTGTCAAAGAACGAGTGCAAATTTCAAGTGTCGAAAAATGGTGGAAATATCTGTTGGAAGTACTCAAAAACATACCCACAAAATAAATATTATGCTAAGATAATTTATTGAAATCAACAAATTACAAGGGTCTTAATTTAATTTGACAATGACTCTACCCACGCTGCCCATAGAGAATCCCATTCTCATTTTTGCCATACTGCTGTTGATTATTTTGTTGTCGCCCATTATGTTGCGGCGCTTCAAAATTCCTTATATCATTGGGATGATAGCAGCAGGCATCTTGTTGGGACCCAATGGATTGGACGTGCTGGCACTCGATAGCAGCGTAGAACTCTACGGCACGGTGGGGATGCTCTACATTATGTTTTTGTCGGGCGTCGAAGTTGATATTGCCGACTTTCGCCGCAACAAGTTTGCCATTGCGGGTTTTGGGCTGTTTTCATTTGCTGTGCCTATGGTGATGGGCATCGTGAGCAGCATATTTTGTTTCAATTTGGGCATATTAGCCGCTGTGCTGCTGGGCAGTGTTTATGCGTCTCACACGCTGATTGCCTATCCCATTGTGAGCCGATTTGGTGTTGCCAAAACACGCGCGGTGAACATTGCGGTGGTGGGTACAATTGTTACCAATACCTTGTCATTGCTTGTGTTTGCGGTGGTTGCGGGTGTTTATCAAGGCAGTTTTTCATTTCTCTATTGGTTGCGTTTTGGCTTTCTTACTATCTCGTTTGGACTTGTTGTGCTGTACGGATTTCCTTGGATAGCGCGCCGTTTTTTTAAAAAATATTCCGACAATGTTACGCAATATGTTTTTGTGATGGCGTTGGTGCTGCTCGCCGCTTTCATAGGTACGCTCATAGGATTGGAAGGTATTATCGGTGCTTTTTTGGCAGGCATTGCGCTCAACAAACTCGTCCCCAGCACGTCGGGATTGATGAACAGGATTGACTTTGTGGGCAATGCCATTTTCATTCCTTTTTTTCTTATCAAGGTGGGGATGTTGGTCAATGTACGAGCATTTATTAGCAGCCTCGATATGCTCAAAGTGGCACTGATAATGGCAGCAGTGGCTACATTTAGTAAGTATTTTGCTGCACTTTTTACGCGCAAATGTTTCAAATTAAAACCCTACGAGGGCAATTTGATTTTTGGTTTGTCCAACGCACAAGCCGCAGCCACCATAGCCGTAATGACGGTTTGCCTCAAAGAAGGCTGGCTCAACGAAACCATTTTCAACGGTACCATTATGATGGTGTTGGTTACTTGCATTATCAGCACCGTGGTGGTGGAAAAGGCTACGCGCGATATTTTGGACAAAAAAGACAATAACAAAAATTACCGAAAAGGCGGGCGGTTATTGATTGCCGTAAACAATTTGCAAAGAGTGGAGCGGCTTTTTGTGTTGGCAAAAATGGTGCGCAATCCGCGCAGTCGGGAGCCGCTGTTTGCTATTCACGTTATAGATAAACAAAATGTGGACGATGCCGAACGCCAGAATAGCAAAGGAATTTTGGAACGTGCCGCTACCGTAGCCTCAGGCACCGACACGCTGCTCAAATGTTTGGCACGCGAAGAAGACACCGTAGCCACAGGCATTGTAAAAACCTGCCAAGAGCAAGGCATCAGCGACATCATTATGGGAATGGGCACCTCCAATATCACCCAAGCGATGTTCACTATCGACGTGGCTTCGGTATTGCGCCGCACCCATCAAGGCGTGATGTTGGTAAAGTTGCTTCAACCGCCCAATACATTCAAACGCATTGTTGTGGCCGTGCCGCCGCAAGCGGAGTACGAGGCAGGATTTTCGCGCTGGCTCTATCGCTTGTCCAATTTGCACAAACAAACGCAGGCACCCATAGTGTTTTATGCCAACGAAGCCACCATCGAAAAAATCAATCTGCTCAACGCTCGCAGCGAGTACCACCTCAAAATCCAGTGCCACCGCTTTGACCGCTGGGACGACTTTTTGATAATGGCAAGTTACCTTCACGAAGATGATTTGTTTACTTGTGTTTTGGCACGCCGCGATTCGCTGTCGTACGCTGCTGTAATGGAGCATATTCCGTCGCTGTTGTCCAACTATTTTAGAGACAACAACATCCTCATCATTTACCCCGAACAGTATCAAAGCAACGAAACCAAAAATCCGTTTGCATAGTGCCTGCAACAGCGAAGTTGTTTTAGAAAAATTTAATAAATGTAGTAATTTTGTAAAAAATAGATAATGTTTAATAAAACGAAACATAAAACTAACATAATAATATGAAAATCAAAAACATAAAACTTGGCAATTACAAAAGGTTTGTTTCTGAACAGAATTTTTCTTTTTGTAATACGAATGGCAAAGTAAATGATTTAACTTTGATAGTAGGAAACAACGGGACAGGAAAATCTTCTTTATTGCAAGCCATTGTTGCTTTGATTGCGCCTTTGACACGAGATAAATTTGATATTGAACAGATGGATTGGAGTGGGTTTGAATACCGATTTATCCAAAGCGGACGATTGCCGATGCAAATTCAAGCCAACATTGAATTTTCCGAATGTGAAATGGAAGAAACCGTTAAATATGCAAAAAAACTAATTACATTAGGGAACAAATTAGGAATACCTAATAAAAACAAAAATATTGAGGTAAAATTTGATTACGACCAAAAGAAACCTATTGTTGGAGGCAGTGAAGCAGGAAATTATTATCAGTTTTCGGGATATCAATATGCAAAACAATTAACATCTTTTGAGCCTGATAAAACTAAATTATTTGAAAAAGTTGGTAATGTCTATTGGTACACAGAACAAAGGACTTCATACAATATTAATGATATTTTTAATGAAGAAATGCCTCAAATTGATTCTATTCGTTCCTTTTTAGCAAGTGCCTATAATTTTCACATCGCCGTTACCGGAGAAAAACGAAAAATAGAAAAAGGAGAATTTGATTTTTACGATAAATTATCAAATTTATACAATACTGTTTTTATTGATAGAAAATTTATTGGTTCCGCTCCTCGTTTTGATGTGTTTGAAAAAAGTTCTGCGCCTGATTTCTTTTTGACAGATGGAAAAAATCAATATGAATTATCTGAAATGTCGGCAGGCGAAAGGGCTATTTTTCCTATTTTAATGGACTTTGCAAGATACAACATCAATAATTCTATCATTATTATTGATGAAGTGGAATTGCACTTGCATAAGCCCTTGCAACAAGCATTTATACGGGCTTTACAAAAATTGGGGCACAATAACCAATTTATTTTGACAACCCACTCCGACACTGTGGCTGCCATGTTCAATGAAGATGAAAACCAAATAATAAGATTAAAGTAATGGCAAGTATAACTGTGTATTGCGAAGGCAAGAGCGGAAGTCACGACTATGACATCCTTTACAAAGTTACTGATGGATTGAATGTAACTCTTCAGCCTATAGGTGGAGTAAGAGGTGCTAATGCGATTATGAAGTTTATTGAAGGGGGAACTACACAATCGGATTTCTATTTATTTTTTAGAGATAGAGATTTTGATTGCCCTGTGTCTGAAACTGAAAAATTGTATTTTGATGGGAATAGAACCTATTATTCATATCGCACTACCATAGAGAATTATCTGTTTGATGTTAAAGTATTTTATACATTTTTACAAGAGAAAAAATTGCAGGACAAATACAAATTACATTCAGAAGAAAAGGTGCAAAATATGTTCATTGAAATAGCCAAAACAATTAAAGATTATCAGGCGGTGAGGCACACATTAGGCGAATTGAGAACAAGCATCAGTTTTGGCACAACTTGGACAACAGGGAGTGGCGAATTGCCCAAAGAATTAGATTTGAATAGTTGCAAACGGGAAGCGTGGAAACTAATTGAATATGCCAAGAAAAACGCAAATTGGACAGAGGAGGTATTTCAAGCAACTTTACAGAAGTATCTTGATAAATTTGACAATGTATTCTTTGATAATTTAATGTTCTTTATATTTTATCAAGGAAAGGATTTTGCTAAAGCAATAACCAATAAATTGGAGGGTTTTCCTATTGAAGAGTATTACAAATTTGCCAAAGAAAAATTTGATTACACAAAGTTTGAAGATTTGGTAGAATTAAGGAAAATTATAGAAACAAACAAATAATTTACGATGGGCTATCACCAATATCTCTAAAAATATATGCACTTTTTTAATCAAAAATGTCCGTGTTGCCGCCAACAAATGCACTTTAATTGGTGGTGGATTGTGGATATTGACACCTACTTTTATTGCAAAAAATGTGGGGTCAAATTGGCACATATAAGTCCTGTGGTGGTGGCGGTTTTGGCAGCGTGGGGGTTGGGGATGCTCTATAATTTTTATCAAAACCAAGGGCTGTTGCAAACCTCTATTGTGCCGCGCATTGTAACGATAGCAATACTTTTGTGGATAGTAATAGCACTCATTCGCGTTGCATTGCTTTGGGTGTTGTACAAAATAAAATTTTCAAACAAAATAGTAGCAAAAAAAACGAACAAAACGAACAAAGAAGAGGTATGGTGGGAGCCGTTTACCAATGCGTAGCGCGAGTTACAGCCATTTACCTCTGCATTATTTTTAGTCATCAATCATTCATCATCAATTATTATATCGTATGACCTCACAGCAAATTCGTCAAACTTTTTTTGATTTTTTTAAGTCCAAAGAACATCAAATAGTGCCCTCGGCACCTATGGTGGTCAAAAATGACCCCACGCTGATGTTCACCAATGCCGGGATGAACCAGTTTAAGGACTACTTTTTTGGCAACGCCACGCCCCCGCATCCGCGCCTTGCCGATACGCAAAAATGCCTGCGCGTGAGCGGTAAGCACAACGACCTCGAAGAGGTGGGGCACGACACCTACCACCACACGATGTTTGAGATGCTGGGCAACTGGTCGTTTGGCGATTATTTCAAAAAAGAAGCCATCAATTGGGCGTGGGAATTGCTCACCGAGTGGTACAAAATTGATGCCAACCGCCTCTATGCCACCGTGTTTGAAGGCGACTCTGCATCTGGCGTGGAGCGCGACAACGAGGCGTTTGATTTATGGAAAAAACATCTGCCCGCAGAGCGTATTATTTTAGGAAATAAAAAAGATAATTTTTGGGAAATGGGCGACACCGGTCCCTGCGGACCTTGCACCGAAGTGCACGTGGATTTGCGCAGCGACGCCGAACGCAAAAAAACGGACGGTGCCACTCTCGTAAACGCCGGAACTCCCGATGTGATTGAGATTTGGAACTTGGTGTTTATTCAATTCAACCGCAAAGCCAATGGAGCATTGGAGCCGCTGCCTGCCAAGCACGTGGACACCGGAATGGGTTTTGAGCGCTTGTGTATGTTGCTGCAAGGCAAGCGCAGCAACTACGATACCGATGTGTTTCAACCCTTGTTGCAGCATCTTGCACGCTTGAGCGGCAAACCCTACGGCAGCAACCCACAGAGCGACATCGCTATGCGCGTAATGGCCGACCATTTGCGTGCGGTTTGTTTTGCCATTGCCGATGGGCAGTTGCCCGGCAACGCCAAGGCGGGCTATGTGATTCGCCGCATCCTTAGGCGGGCAGTGCGTTATGGATACACCTTTTTGGATTTTACGCAGCCCACTTTGTGTCAATTGGTTAGCACATTGGTAGAACAAATGAGCGATATTTTTCCTGAAATAAAAGCGCAACAAACGCTGATAGAAAACGTTATTCGCGAAGAAGAAACTGCGTTTTTGAAAACATTGGAGGTGGGCATAAAATTGCTGGAAGCGGAAATAGAAAAATTACAGGCGCAACGTAAAAAAGAAATTGACGGCAACACCGCCTTTGTGCTCTACGACACCTACGGTTTCCCCTACGACCTCACCGAATTGATAGCACGCGAAAAAGGTTTTACGGTGGACGAAAAAGAATTTTTGAAAGCATTGAATCAACAAAAAGAGCGCAGCCGTAATGCTGCCGAAGTAGAAACAGGCGATTGGACCACCCCCCAACCCCCCAAAGGGGGGCTTTCCAACGCGCAAACCTCCCATAGTACTAATGGGCAGCCTTGTGAGGTGGCACTCCCCCCTTCGGGGGGCGGGGGGGTGTTTGTGGGCTACGACACCCTCACAGCCGCCACCCACATTACCCGCTATCGCAAAGTGAATAGCAAAGGCAAAGAGCGTTACCAAATTGTGCTTGCCGAGACTCCATTCTATGGCGAAATGGGTGGTCAGGCGGGCGATACAGGCGTGTTAGTTGTTGACGGGCAAGCCATTAAAGTAGTGGCTACGCAAAAAGAAAACGCACTCACCATACACATCACCGAGCAATTGCCCGCCAATGTGCAAGCCCAAGTGCAGGCAAAAGTGGATGCACATTCGCGTTTGCTCACTGCCAACCATCACTCGGCAACGCACTTGTTGCATTTTGCTTTGCGCAAAATTTTGGGTGCACACGTTGAACAAAAAGGTTCAATGGTTTCGGCAGAGGGCTTGCGGTTTGACTTTTCGCATTTTCAAAAAGTGAGCGAGCAAGAATTGGAGCAGGTGGAACGCCTTGTCAATTCGCTCATCAGGGCAAATGCGTCTTTGATAGACCGCCGCAATGTGCCCATTGACGAGGCGCGCAAATTGGGTGCTATGGCGCTTTTTGGCGAAAAATACGGCGACAGTGTGCGCGTTGTAACCTTTGGCGAATCGGTGGAACTCTGCGGCGGCACTCACGCTGCTGCCACAGGGCAAATTGGATTTTTCAAAATTATATCGGAGGCAGCCATCTCGGCAGGCGTGCGGCGCATCGAAGCCGTAACGGGCGAAAAAGCCGAAGATTTATTGTATGCCGGACAACACGTTCTTACCGAAATCAAGCAGGTATTTAGCACCGGCGATGTGGGTGCGGCAGTGCGCAAAACAGTGATGGAAAATGCCGATTTGCACAAAAAAGTGGAGGGTTATTTAAAGGAAAAAATCGCGCTTTTCAAAGACGTGCTTTTGCAACGCGCCAAAGTGATAGAGGGTATCAAATACATTGAATTGGTTAAATCCAAAGATTTTAGTGATACCCAATACACCGAGTTTGTCGAAAATTTATCGGCTGATGTTGTCAAAGAATTGGCATTTCAATTGCGTGCCACAGGCGAAGACCTTGTGTTTGTAGCCGCCACTGCGCTCAACCAAAAGCCCACACTCACGTTGATGTTGAGCGATAGCATTGTAAAGCAAGGATTGAATGCCTCTAACATTATTCGCCAAGCAGCCAAAGAGATAGGCGGCAGCGGCGGCGGGCAGCCGTTTTTGGCAACCGCCGGCGGCAAAAATGCAGAGGGTTTGGCGGCAGCTGTGAGCAAAATTCAACATTTGATTTTTGAAAAATAAAAAATTATTTTGAAAAATTGCTATCTTTGTGAAAACATAAATACAAATAATATGGATATGGCATATAGTTTTTTGAGTGAAGCAGAGCCAACTGATAATCAGTTGCAGACTCTGATGCGTGAGGTTGCAGACGATGCGCGAATGCGAAGAGTAAAAGCCGATAGAGATTTGAAGCAACTGATTTACAAAGAGATAAACAATGCAAAAGAAGCCTAAATTACTTATTATTGCTGGTCCGAATGGGGCAGGAAAAACTTCTATCACAGGAAAAATTCTCAAACATGAATGGGTTGAAGGCTGTGTTTATATCAACCCCGATAATATTGCGCAAGATATGTTTGGTGATTGGAATTCGCTCGAAGCCATCAAAAATGCCGTAGCATACGCTACTAAACGTAGAGAAGAATGCATCAAAAATGGTGAAAGCCTTTTATTTGAAACCGTTTTGTCCGCACCTGATAAATTAGAATTTATTGCCAAGGCGCGTAAAGCAGGTTATTTTATTCGTCTGTTTTTTGTAGGAACAGACCATCCTGCAATCAATGCCTCACGCATTGCCCACAGAGTGTTAGAAGGCGGACATGATGTCCCAATTTCAAAAATAGTCGGTCGTTATGCTAAATCAATTGCCAACTGTTCGCAAGTTGCCTCGATGATTGATAGAATGTATGTGTATGACAACTCAATTGATGATGCCTTTCCAAAACTTCTCTTTAGAACAACCGATGGTAAAATTGAAAAAATGTACGCCAATATTAACCCATGGGCTGAAATCATACTTCAAGAAGTTCAAAAACAATGATTTTGTATTTGAATAGTTATGAAATATGAGTGATAATCTTAATTTTATTTTATGAAAAAACATCCAGAGCCTATATCCACTGCCGTACAGCCCGATACCGCTGTGCTGGTGGGCGTGATTACCGAGCAGCAGAACGAGGCAATGTCAAAAGAGTACCTCGATGAGTTGGCATTTTTGGCTGAGACGGCGGGGGTTGTAACCAAAAAAATATACACACAAAAATTACGTTCTCCTGTTACCGCCACCTACATTGGCAGTGGAAAAATTGAGGAAATCAAAGCCTACATTGTCGAAAATGAAATCAACATTGCCATTTTTGACGACGAACTCACACCTTCGCAACTGCGCAATCTCGAAAAATTGTTGGCAATTCCCATTCTTGACCGCACCCTTTTGATACTCAAAATTTTTGCGATGCGGGCGCGTACCGCCTACGCCAAAACGCAAGTGGAATTGGCGCAGTGCCAATATATGCTGCCGCGCCTGAAACGACTGTGGACGCACCTTGAACGGCAGCGCGGCGGCACGGGCACACGCGGCGGCTCGGGCGAATTGCAAATAGAAAGCGACCGCCGCATTGTGTTGCACCGCATTACGCTTTTGAAAGAACAACTGAAAACCATTGACAAACAAATGCAATCGCAACGCAGCCACCGCGATGGTATGGTGCGATTGGCATTGGTGGGCTACACCAATGTGGGCAAAAGTACGCTCATGAATTTGCTGAGCAAAAGCACTGTTTTTGCCGAAAATAAATTGTTTGCCACCTTAGACACCACCGTGCGCAAGGTAGTGGTTGAAAACCTACCGTTTCTGTTGTCCGACACCGTAGGCTTCATTCGCAAATTGCCCACGCAACTCATCGAATCGTTCAAATCAACATTAGACGAAGTGCGCGAAGCAGATGTGCTGGTGCACGTGGTGGACATTTCGCACCCCAACTTTGAAGAGCAGATGCAAGTGGTAACAGACACCCTTGCCGAGATTGGCGTGGGCGAAAAACCCACCTACTTGGTGTTCAACAAAACCGATGCCTATCGCTGTGTAGAAAAAGCCGAAGACGATTTGACCCCGCGCACCAAAGCCAACATACCGCTGCAAGAGTACATCGACACTTGGTTGGCAAAAAAAGAAACGCCCTGCATTTTTATTTCTGCCAAAGAAAAACAAAACGTTGCCAAGTTGCGCAACGACCTCTACAAAATGGTTGCCGAAGTGCAAAGCGGCAAATATCCCTTTGATAATTTTTTGTGGTAATGCAAAAAATAGAACAATATTGAAAATATCCCCCAAAATACTACGTTTTAATACGGTTGAGTTACTAAAACCGCCCTTGATAGGCAACATTTGATAACCCCAAAATGATAAACTTTGAATTACCTTTGCAGTGCAGATTTTAGCAAAATTGTCTAATTTAAACAGCCAAAAAATTGTCCATTGTCAATTATTCATTATACATTTAATTTTTTTACTATGAAGAAAAAACTTGTTATCGTACTGTCGCTTTTTTGTTGCGCGTTGTTGCTGTTGCCTGTTTCGTTGCGGGCGCAAGACCTTAACATTTCGGGCAGAGTGGTCGATGCCGACGGCGAGCCGGTTGTGGGTGCCAGCGTTACTGTGCAAGGCACCACGCGAGGCGTTATTACCAACGTTAGCGGCGACTACAACCTGCAGGCTTCGCCTGAGGCAACGTTGGTATTTTCGTTTTTGGGGATGGGCTCCAAAACCGAAGTTGTGAGCGGGCGTGCCCGCATAGATGTTACCTTAGAGGGTGGCACCACCGGACTTGACGAAGTGGTGGTGGTGGGCTACGGCGTACAAAAAAAGAAGTTGGTTACCGGCGCCACCGTGCAGGTCAAAGGCGAGGAACTGGCAAAGTTGAACACCACCAGCCCCCTGCAAGCCATGCAAGGCTTGACGCCCGGCGTTACCATTCTCTCGCAGTCGGGGCAGCCCGGTTCGGGAATGAAGGTTACCATTCGTGGGCTGGGGACGGTGGGCAGTTCGGGACCGCTCTATATTATTGACGGCATCGAAGGCGATATTGCCAAACTCAATGCCGCCGACATCGAATCCATTGATGTGTTGAAAGACGCCGCGTCGGCAGCCATCTATGGAGCGCAATCTGCCAACGGCGTGGTGCTCATCACCACCAAGCAGGGGCAGGCAGGCAAGGCGCAAGTTACTTTTGACGCCTACTACGGCTTGCAAAATACGCCGCGCAAAGTGCCAATGCTAAATTCTACGCAATATATGGCAATTATGAACGAGCAGGCATTAAATTCGGGTTCGGCGATGTTTAATTTTTCGCCCGAAAATATGCCCGACATTTATACATGGTCAAAAGACGGCGACGGCAACCCGATAGACCCGCAATTAATCAACACCAACTGGATAGACGAGATGTTGAAAGAAAACGCAGTTGTCCAAAATTACACATTGGGCATATCGGGCGGCACGGAGGCTTCCATTTACGCCCTGTCGTTGAATTACCTGTCGCAGGAAGGCATTGTGGGCGGAGCGGCTGTTTCCAATTATGACCGATACAATTTCCGCATCAATTCCGAACACAAACTGTATGGCAATTTTTTGAAAGTAGGGGAGCACCTCAATTTTATTTACACGCAAAATACAGGCATCAACGTGGGCAACCAGTACAACAACACGCTGCGCGGCGCTTTTGCAACTTCGCCTCTATCGCCGCTCTACAGCGACAATAATATCTACGACAGTCCGTACAACGATACCTCCAATTCGGGTTGGTACAAAGGCGACAGCAATCCGGTGGGGTCTATGATGACCAATACGAACAATGAAAACGACAACCAAAATTTTGTTGCCGATTTGTATGCCGAATTGCAGCCCTTGAAGAACCTGAAAATAAAATCGGTTTACGGATTCAATTATTACGCTTCCGAGTACAGAAGTTATACTCCCAAGTATCATTTTTCGGAATATACCTATAACGATACGCATACCGAAGCGAGCCAGAATATGAGCAAAGGGCACACTATGACCTGGACCAATACCGCTTCTTATGATTTCACCATCGACAACGACCACGCCTTTAACGCCTTGATTGGAATGGAAGCCGTTCGTTATCAAGGCATCTATGTGAGCGCGCGCAATTGGGATTTGAAATCGATGTTCAATGACTGGGAGCACGCCTACATTGATAATACGGAAAATACGACTACCGACGGAAAAGCGCTCAACGGAAATCCTTCCACTAAGTACCGCCGAGTATCTTATTTTGGCCGCGTGGGCTACAATTACAAAGAAAAATATCTGCTGAATGCCACTTTGCGCTCCGATGCCTCCTCTAAGTTTGCCAAAGGAAACCGTTGGGGCTATTTTCCGTCGGTATCTGCCGGTTGGATAGTATCTGCCGAAGATTTTGCCTCCTCTTTTTCCCGCGTGATGGATTATTTGAAACTGCGCGCAAGTTGGGGGCGGGTGGGCAACCAGAATATTGACGATTTCCAATATGCCGCGCCCATTAAAATGAGTACAACCAATTATATTTTTGGCAACCAATTGGGCGGGGAATACAATCAATGGGGCGCTTATCCCGAACGCTTGGCAAATCCAAACGTAACATGGGAAACGTCCGAACAAATCAATATCGGTTTTGATGCACGTTTGCTCCAAAAATTGAGCGTTGCCGCCGACTTCTATATCAAAACAACAAAGGACTGGTTGGTGGAAGCACCCATTTTGGCAACGGTGGGAACAGGTGCGCCCTACATCAATGGCGGCAACGTGAAAAACACAGGCGTGGAATTGGGACTTACGTGGAACGACCGCTTGGGCGATTTGCGCTACTCTGTGGGCATCAACGGTGCTTACAACAAAAACGTAGTGGGCAAAATTCCAAATATCGACGGTATTATTCACGGACAAACCAATATGCTGTACGATAATTCCGAAGAATTTTACCGCGCCGAAAACGGTCATCCCATCGGTTATTTTTGGGGCTACCAAACTGCCGGAATTTTCCAGAGCGAACAGGACATTGCCGACTGGCGTGCTGCCGGCAACGGCATCCTACAAGCCAATCCAAAACCCGGCGACGTGAAATACGTTGACCAAAAGCAAGACGGAAAAATTGATGTCGATGACAAAGTGGATTTAGGAAACGGTATGCCCGATTTTACTTATGGATTGAATATCGGCTTGGAGTACAAAAACTTTGATTTTTCGCTCAATGCCTACGGAATGGTGGGCAACAAAATTGTGCAATCGTACCGCAATCACACCAATATCAAAGCCAATTATACGACCGCCATTTTGCAACGCTGGACAGGCGAAGGCACATCCAACAGCATCCCCCGCGTAACGGAAACCAACATCAATTGGCAGTTCTCGGACTTGTATGTGCACGATGCCGATTTCCTCAAAATCAGCAATATCACGCTGGGTTATGATTTTGCAAAACTGATTAAATACAAAAACCTGGGGCAACTGCGATTGTATGTGCAAGTGCAAAATGCTTTCACATTCACCAAATACAACGGTATGGACCCCGAAATAGGTTATGGAACCGACGATTGGGCATCGGGCGTCGATTTGGGATACTATCCTCGTCCAAGAACTATTTTGTTTGGCGCAAACATTAAATTTTAATTCATTCACTTAATAATACAATAAATTATGAATACGATTAAATTATATAAGGCTGTTTGGGGAGTCGCCGCCCTGAGTTTGTTTTCGTGTGCCGAAAGTTTCCTCGACGTAGAGCCGATGACTTCTGTAACCACCGAAAACTATTACAAAACAATAGATGATGCCGAGCGGGCTTTGATAGCCTGCTACGACGGCTGGCAAGTAACCACGTCCGACCTGTCGGGCTTAAGTTCGATTTATTTTTCCGCAGAACTGATGTCAGACGAATGTTTTAGCGGATTGGGCACCGCCGACGGCGACGACGTTATGGTAATGGACAGATTTGATATATCTCTTGCTCCGGCTGGCTCAAATATACATAATACGTTTTGGACAAGTTACTATGCCGCTATTTTTCGTTGCAATACCCTGTTGCAAAAAATGGAACAAATAGACTGGCAAGACAATGCCGATGCCCGCAAGCGGGTAGAAGGCGAAACGCGCACTTTGCGGGCAATACTCTATTTTGATTTGGTGCGCTTGTTGGGCAACATTCCCCTGCTCACCGAGCCTACACAGGACAATGTGCCGCAAGCCGACCCAAAAGATGTTTACGCTCTGATTGCGCAAGATTTGAAATTTGCCGCCGACAATATCCCTGCCGACGCTTATCCCAAAGCGAATGCGGCTACCAATGATGGTCGCATTACTGCGTATGCGGCAAAAGCACTCTTAGCCCGCGTGTATCTTTACTACACAGGTTACGAAGGCGGTGCTTACGACCCGGGAACCGAAATCGTAACCAAAGCCGAAGTGCTCGCCGGTTTGGAAGACATCATCAGTAGCGGCGAGTATAGTTTAGTACCAAAGTTCAAAGACCTGTGGCCCGCAGCCTCGCATTATGGTCCCAAAGAATTGGGCTGGGACTCTATTACCTACGCCGGCGATGGAAATGTGGAAACCGTGCTGGCACAGAAATTCAATACCACCCAAGATTACAACGGCAATAGCGACCGCAATGGTTGGTTGGTTTTGATGGGACTTCGCAGCACCGACTTTCCGCCCTACGGAAGAGGCTGGGGCGCTTGTACGGTGCATCCCAAAATGTGGGCTGCTTTTGCTTCCGGCGATACGCGGCGCGAAGCATCTATTATTAATATCAACAGCGAAGGCATTGCAACGGCTTACGAAACAGGTATCAAAGACACACGCGACTACACCGGATATATGGTTAAGAAATATACCCCGATGGCTTTTTATGACAAAGAAGGCACAGCCGTTTCCGCTACCAAAGACGACGGCTCGGGTGGTTTTCAGGACGCTCAGCATCAGGATTACGTGCTTGTGCGCTATGCCGACGTGCTGTTGATGGCTGCCGAATTGGGCGCTGCCAATGCGCAAAATTATTTTGACCAAGTGAGAAACAGAGCGTGGTATCCCGCCGCTGCACCTGCAAAATCGGCAACGCCCGCTAACATTATGGACGAACGCCTTTGCGAATTTGCATTTGAGGGGCTGCGCTACTGGGACTTGCTGCGGCAAGGCATTGATGCGGCGGCAGCCGCGATTGCCGAAACAGGAGTGCCTGTATTAAGGGCAGGCAATCCCGAAACAGTAATCATTGCTGCCGATAAAGTGAAAATCACCAAAGGACTGAGCCAAATCCCGCAAACACAGATTAATTTGTCGGGCGGCGTGCTCAAACAAAATGCAGGATGGTAAAATAATGGAGAGTTGAGAATTGAGAGTGGATAATTAACAATGAACAATGAACAATGGACAATGGACAATGGACAACCCGTAGGGTTGAATGTGAATAACCGTAGGTTTTAACCTACGGATGCGACAAACAAAACAACCAACAACCAACCCGTAGGGTTGAACTTGAAACTTGAAACTTTGAAATTAACCTTTTAATCTTTATTATTATGAACAAATTATTGAAAACAGGAATGTTAGCGGTGTTGGCAGGATTGTTAGGCTCTTGCACGCCCGACGAGTATAGTTTGGGCGCGCCCAATGTGGCGCCTGCCGAATTGGTGCAAGGCATTGCTTTCACGGTTACGCACGACCCAGATAATCAGAACATCGTTTATTTGGAGAGCAAAATGCAAGGCTACACTCCCTTGTGGAATCATCCGCAAGGGCGCAGCCAGGAGCCAAAGGTAACTTTGAAGATAGCCTTTGCAGGCACGTATGACATTACCTTTGGCGTGCAAACGCGGGGCGGAATTGTGTACGGCGAACCGGTGCAAATTACAATTGATAACTTCAATGCCGATTTTGTCAGCGACCCGCTCTGGACAATGCTTGCCGGCGGTGCGGGAGAGGAAAAAACGTGGTATCTCGACCTTGACGTCAGCGCTGTTTCGCGCGGCGGTGCAGGACCCCTGTTTTTCTACGGATTGGACGACTCGTGGGAAACCGTAACGGAAGGAAAAACGGTTGAGGGCGATTCATGGAACTGGTGCCCCGATTACGCCGCTAACTCTTGGCTATTTGGTGCCGCCGACTTTGGAACAATGACCTTTGATATGAAGGATGGTGCTCACATCAAGGTGGAACACCTGACCATCTCCGCTCGCGGCACAGAGAACGGAACTTTTTTGATTGACGTTGACGACCACACGCTGAAATTGGTGGACGCCGCCCCGCTACACGACGTCAACCGCGATGCCGTAGTAACCGCTTGGGGCGATATTAGGATACTGTCTTTGACTGCCGATTACTTGCAACTTGGCGTAGTGCGTGATAATGACCCCGCTGAGGGTCTTTGCTTATTGGTCTACAACTTTATTTCCAAAGACTATAAGGATAACTGGACGCCGGGCGAGGCAGCAGAGCCCGAA
Source organism: Bacteroidia bacterium (assembly GCA_025996715.1). Classification (GTDB taxonomy): domain Bacteria; phylum Bacteroidota; class Bacteroidia; order Bacteroidales; family UBA932; genus BNTQ01. Next base: position 19,839 of record BNTQ01000029.1, read on the forward strand.
CCCTCGCTGCCCGACGGATGGAAAGACAATATCTCCACCATAGTACAAACATCCATCAAATGGGAACTGTCGCCCGAAACACCTTTCAATTGGGCTACTCTCGACGGCACGTTGATGAATAATTGGAGCACGGCTGCCGACTATCCCGGATGGAGCGGCTTCGCTGCCGGTATGGAAGCAGGATATGCAGGCTTCTCTTTGACGCTCAATTCGACCAACGGCGACGCCGAATATGTAGCACCCGACGGAAGCACCACCACCGGAAGTTACACCTTGGACGACGACGGTTACTACACCTTTACCGGATTTACCCCTCTCTTTAATATCACCACCAGCGGCAACATCAAACTAGAAACATCCACCGACAACCAATGGCGGGTTACCAAAGTAGAAAAGGACGGCGCCGGCAACGTAACAGGAATGTGGGTTGGCGTGAGACACGCCACAAATCCGGAATATATGGTCTATCATCTCATTCCGTCAGGCGTTGTGGCAGTGCCTCCCACTCCTCCCACCGGTACACTCTTAGCATTTGACCCGGGCAAAGTGTACGTGGGCGATTTGGAGGGCAATGGAAATCTCCGTATCGAAATTTACAACGAATATGGTGATGGGACTACAAAGACGGCATCGCCAATAGATGTTACTGCAGTCAATTTCACTACCAAGATGGAGGTAACGTTCACGCTTGCCGGCATTACTTCGGAAGGTGCCACCGGTACTTACGATGCAAAAATAGGATTTATAGGTGGCGGTTGGACACAAGGTACTGCAACTTCCATAAGTGGCGACGGCACATATACCGTAACCTTCGACGGCAGTAATTCGGCAACGATAAATGTGTTTGTTATTGATATTGCCGGTATGGCTAACGATATTACCACCATAGGCAATGTAACGGTAACCGTTGACCAGATTGAATTGTTTTAATATAATTGACGAGATGAAAGCCCTACGGGCTATAACGATTGGGTGGAATGTCATTTTCTATTGATATGGATGCCCTACGGGCAAATAGTCCGTAGGACTTGCATATCAATAGAAAACGGATGCTCGCCTCCGGCGAATTTCCCGTAGGGAAATCACGTATATTTTTCTAAGGTTGTTTTGTTTAAAAAATAAGGTAATAAGGTTGGAATCAATTGTTGTATCTATTTGCTACTAAGGTTGTTTTGTTGTTTGAATGAGGTGAAAATTAGGTTTAAGATTGTACGTTGATTGAATTTCAACCTCATTTCTACCTCATTTGAGGTAACAAAACAACCTTAGTAGAACCAATGAATTGTCGTACACATTAACCTCATTACCTCATTTTTAGCGGCATAATGGTATTTGTAAAACATTGAACCAAAAAAAATGACCCGCCGCAGTTCTTATGGGATGCTAAACGGGTACTGTTGCCACAAAGGTACAACTAATATCCGAATTGACAAAATATTTTGTGATTTTTTTCAAAAAACACAGAAACTGTACGGTTGCCTGCCGCGCGTAATAACGGCGGCTAATGGGCATAACATACGGTAATCATTAAATTTTATGTAAATTTGTACCCAAGTTATTTATTATTGTGTTATGAAAAATTATTTATTGTTCGCACTGCTTTTGGCAGTGGGGTGTGCTCCTAAATCTAAGGAGGAGGTCAAATTGGTGGTTTCGACCGAAACGCTTGCTTTTGAGAGCGGCGAAGCCGCAAAAGTGTTTCACATACAAAGTAATGCGCAAGTAAGTGTTTCGTCCACCGAGACTTGGTGTACGGTTTCTTTCAATCAAGAGCAGGTATCGTCCACGTTTCCGGTTTCCGTTGCTGTGAGTGCCCATTTGGATTCTACGGCAGGGCGCCATGCCCAAATTCAAATTGCGGCAGGCAATCTCACTGCCACAGTGCAAGTGAGCCAACAAAAGGCACCCTCATCGCTGCCTGCCGACACTACGCAGGAAGAGGAAGAGCCTCCACTGCCGGACTCCATAACCGCCGACAAAACAGATATGGCAAGCGATGCCGCCCTTTTGCCCGCCTCTATGCAAATAGGATGGAACCTCGGCAACACGCTCGAAGCCTGCAATGGCACCACCTCTGCCGGCGAAACCTCGTGGGGCAATCCCCTAACCACACAGCGCTTAATCGATTCGGTCAAAGCCGCCGGCTTCAATACCGTCCGCATTCCTTGTGCGTGGAGCGGATACATCGAAAATCAGACGACTTTCAAAATCAAATCTTCGTGGTTGAGACGAGTGAAAGAGGTGGTAGATTATTGCATCAACAACGATATGTATGCAATTGTTAATATCCATTGGGACGGCGGGTGGTTAGAAGAACATCCGCTCTATGCCAAGCAGGCAGAGGTAAATCAAAAACAACAGGCACTTTGGAAACAAATAGCGGTCTATTTTCGCGACTACGACGAGCACCTGTTGTTTGCCGGCACCAACGAAGTGCACGACGGCTACGGCAATCCCACGCCTGAACACATCGCCGTGCAATTGTCCTACAACCAAACCTTTGTAGATGCCGTCCGCGCCACCGGCGGGCGAAACGCATGGCGCAATTTGCTGGTTCAGGCATACAACACCAACATTGACCATGCCGTCAACCATTTTAGCCCGCCCACCGACCGCGTTGCCAACCGTTTGATGTTGGAAGTGCACTACTACGACCCTTATGACTTCACCCTCGATGATAAAAGTTCCGTTTATCTTTGGGGCAAAGATTTCTCCGGCGCAGGAGCCGCCTCTTGGGGCAAAGAGGCTCATGTGGATACGCAGTTGGGCAGGCTCAAAACGGAGTTCATCGATAAGGGCATTCCGGTAGTGATAGGCGAATACTGCGCCACGCTGCGGTCGTCGTTGGCAGGCATCGCTTTGCAAAATCATATTCAAGCGCGCAATTATTACTTAGAATATGTAACCGGCAAAGCCACCCAAAACGGCATAGTGCCTGTGTATTGGGACAACGGCGTTACAGGCAACAACGGCTCGGGCTTGTTCAACCGTGCCAACGGCGCACAAGTGCATCGGGATGCTATCAGGGCAATAGTAAGTCATTAAATAAAGTTCAATGGATTAAATTAATTGTTGTAAATTTGCAAGCCAATTTCGAGCAATCAATGTATTATTAATTATCAATTTTATGAAACACGTTTTTTTATCAGCATCAGTATTATTTTTTCTGAGTGCCTGTTCTCCAAAGGAGCCGGCACGTCAAGTCGTTGACTTTACAGAACAGTGGCAATTTACTTTAGCCGAGGGCGTAGCCGATTACTCAGGCAAAGTAGCGGATGTATCTTTGTGGCGGACGCTCAATCTTCCGCACGATTGGAGCATCGAATCCGATTTTTCGGCAGACTATCCGGCATCGCCCAATGGCGGTGCTTTGCCCGGCGGCGTGGGCTGGTACCGCAAAGACTTTGTTGTTGATGCAGCCGATGAAGGTAAACAAATTTACATCGATTTCGATGGCGTTTACCGTAACAGCAAGGTGTGGATAAATGGGCATTTGCTCGGCGAGCGTCCCTACGGATACGCTTCGTTTCGCTACGATTTAACGCCTCATATTGATTTCGGCGCAAAAAATGTGATTGCCGTGCGGGTGGATAATTCCGCGCAACCCAATTCACGGTGGTATTCAGGCTCGGGTATCTACCGCAATGTTTGGCTTACGGTTACAGACAAACTGCATGTTGACCATTGGGGTACTTACATCACTACGCCGGTAGTTGCCAACGAAAAGGCAGAAATGAATGTTTTGACACGAGTTCGCAATTCGGCTTCAACGCCTCAAAGCATCGAATTAATTTCTCTGTTGACCGATGCAACCGGTCGGCAAATTTCGCAGGAAACAAAAGCAGTGGAAATTGCAGGCGGAGATGTCGCCGAAGTTGCACAAAGTATCAATATACCCCATCCCACACTTTGGTCAATTGAAAATCCGTATTTGTACAAAGTCATCACCCGCATCAAACAAAACAATAAAATAGTGGACGAATACGCAACGCCGGTGGGTATCAGGTCTTTCAGTTTTGATGCGGAAAAGGGCTTTTTTTTGAACGGTAAATCCGTAAAGATACGAGGCGTTTGCCAACATCACGATTTGGGTTGTTTGGGCAGTGCCATCAACACGCGCGCACTCGAACGCCAATTGGAGATATTGAAAGCAATGGGCTGTAACGGAATACGCACTTCGCACAATCTTCCCGCTCCCGAACTGTTGGATTTGTGCGACAAAATGGGTTTTATCGTTATGGATGAGGCGTTTGATATGTGGCGGAAGCAAAAAACGCCGTTCGACTACGGCAAAGATTTTCCCGAATGGTACGCAAAAGACTTGACCGACTGGGTTTTGCGCGACCGAAATCACCCTTCGATTTTTATGTGGAGCATCGGCAATGAAATTCTGGAGCAGTGGACGGATATTAATGCCGATACATTGAATTTGCAGCAGGCAAATCTGATGTTCAATTTCGCGTCTTCGCTCAGTGATAAAGACCTGCATTCAAAAGCGTTGCACGTTAATTCCCTGTTGGCGATTAAGTTGGCGGATATTGTGAAAAAACTTGACCCGACACGCCCCATTACTTCCGGCAACAACGAAGTGGAACCGCACAATCACATCATCCGTTCGGGTGCAATGGATATTGTGGGATTTAATTATCACGAAAACCAATGGGTAGATTTTCCAAAAACCTATCCGGGACAAAAATATATCTGCAGCGAATCGACCTCTGCCCTTATGAGCCGAGGATATTACGAAATGCCCTCCGATAGCGTGATGGTGCGTCCCTTCCGCTGGGATTTGCCGTTTACGAAGGAAGGCAACCAATGTTCGGCTTACGACAACAGCCGCACTCCTTGGGGTACAACGCACGAATTGTCGTGGCAATTGACCAAAAAAATGGATTTTATGGCAGGGCTTTACATCTGGACAGGTTTCGATTATCTGGGCGAACCGACGCCTTATTGGTGGCCCTCGCGGAGTTCCTATTTTGGAATCATTGACCTTGCCGGATTTCCAAAAGATGTCTATTATATGTATCAAAGCGAATGGACGGATAAGGACATGCTGCACGTTTTTCCGCACTGGAATTGGAAAGCAGGAGATACCATAGATATTTGGGCTTACTACAACAACGCTGATGAAGTGGAACTGTTTTTGAATGAAAAATCGTTGGGCAAAAAGTCAAAAATCGAAGACAAAACAACCTTAGACCTTAATCCATTGCACGTATGGTGGCGGGTTCCTTATGAAAAAGGAAGGTTGAAAGCCATTTCGCGAAAAGCCGGAAAAACGGTTTTGGAAAAGGAAATACAAACCACCGGCGAACCGGTTTCGGTGCGCTTAACCGCCGATAGAAAACGAATTTTGGCAGACGGCAAAGATTTATCTTTTATCACGGTGGAAGCCTTGGATATAAACGGATTGCCTGTGCCGGTTGCCATCAACAAAATCAAGTTTTCCATCGAAGGAAACGGAACAATTGCCGGTACCGACAACGGCGACCCCACCGACCATTTATCGCTCAAAGCGCCGGAACGGAAATTATTTAACGGCAAAGCCTTGGTTGTAGTGCAATCTACCGGACAAGCCGGAAACATCGTATTAAAGGCGCAATCGGAAGGATTGAAAGAAGCGAAAATAAAGATTAAGACAAAGTAAGAAACTGTTTTTGAATTTTTGAACAATTATTTACGTATGAAACGATTACATTTTGCAATTACTATCGTTAGCCTTCTGGCTGTTACATTTTTTTGTACGTCCGCACAGGCGCAAGGCGGATATAAAAATCCAATTGTACGGG
>BNTQ01000030.1 GCA_025996715.1 Bacteroidia bacterium
ACCACGCCTTTGCAAAAAGGCGTGGTGGTGGGCATAAAAATGGTGCCTTTGATTTGCAGTGCGTTGCAGGAATAGGCAACCCCTTGCGCGTGGTTGCCTGCGCTGGCGCACACCACGCCTTTTGTGCGCTGCCCGGGCGTAAGCGACAGCATTTTGTTGTAGGCTCCGCGCAATTTGTACGAGCGCACCACCTGCAAATCTTCGCGTTTGAGCAACACGTTAGCCTCAAACGCATCGCTCAACGCTCTATTTTGCGCCAGCGGCGTGTGCTCCACTACCGGTAATATATTTTGACGCGCTTTTTGAATATCGCGCAATTGAGGCGTGTACATACTATTTTATCAATTCTTCGCTTACCAAAAATCTGCCGCAGTACTCGCAAGTAGCCACTTTTTTGTTGGTAGCAATGTCTATTTGACGTTGTAGTGGTATTTTGTTGAAGCAACCACTGCAGGCATCGCGTTTTACCAACACCACTGCCAAACCGTTGCGGGCATTGTTGCGCACGTTTTCGTAGGCTTGCAGCAAACGCGGTTCCACTTGGGCTTTGCAGGCAGTTGCTTGCTTGCGAAGCGCGTCCTCTTCCTTTTTGGTTTCGTTGGTAATTTCGGTCAACTCTTTTCGCTTCAACTCCAGCGCCTCTTCTTTTTCGGCAAGGTAGGTGCCAATCTCGTCTTTGTTGCGATTTTTGTCTTCCACCAATGCGTAAGCCTCTTTGATTTTTTTCTCGTGCAACTCAATTTCGAGCGACTGATACTCAATTTCTTTTGACAACGACTCGTGCTCGCGATTGTTGCGCACATTGTCTTGTTGCTCTTTGTATTTTACAATCAGGCTTTTGGCTATCTCAATGTCGCGTTTGCGTTTGAGAATGAGGCTTTCTACCTCCTGTATCTCCTCTGCCTCGTTGTTCATTTTGCCTTGCAGTGCCTCAATTTTAGCCTCAAGTTCTTGCACCTCCATAGGAAGTTCGCCTCGCAGGGTTAATAGCGCATCTATTTGAGAGTCAATGAGTTGCAACTCATACAATCGCTTCATTTTGACCTCTACCGACTCGTCGTCTCCCAAAAGTTTTTCTGCGGATGTTTTTGCTTTTGCCATAATGTTATTTAAAAAAAATTTAATAATTCAAAAATTACAAATATCCTACTGCATTTTTGCCATAGTCCGAAACCAAAACTGCAAAGGTAGTATTTTTTTTAATAAATATATCATAAAAAAATTCTAACACAAATTTTTCACTTTCATAATGACCCACATCAACGGTAAGCAAGTGGGGCGGGGTGTTTTGCAGGTCGTGGTACTTCAAATCGGCGCTGATAAAGGCATCGGCGCAATGGGCGGCTGGGGCAACAAGCGAGGCGCCGCTGCCTCCGCAAACCGCCACTTTTGTGATGAAATCGGCACTGCTATTGGCATTGTAGCGCAACACGGGGGTGCCAAAAATTTGCCTAAGGTGCTGCAAAAACTGCTGCTTGTCCATAGTCTGCGGCAAAGTGCCCACCATTCCCAAGCCCACAGCGGGATTGAGGTTTTTGAGGGGCAGCAGGTCATACGCCGGCTCTTCGTAAGGATGGCTCGCAACTAATTGATTTACAACATTTTGCAAACAATGCTGCGGCACCATCACTTCGATGCGGGTTTCAGGCTCGTGGTGCAACTCGCCCGCCTTGCCCACAAAGGGCTGAGCGGCGGGTTGAGCGCAAAAAGTGCCTTCGCCCTTCGCCGCAAAACTGCATTGGCGATAGTTGCCCGCGTTGCCTGCGCCCGCATCCCACAAGGCTTGCCGCACTTTTGGGGCGTGCGCTAAGGGCACGTAGGTAACCACCTTGTAGAGGCTATCTTGTTGAGGGTCAAGAATTTGCAAGTGAGTGAGTTGTAATTTTTCGCACATTTTTTCGCTCACGCCGCCGCGAATTTTATCCACATTGGTGTGGGCAGCATAGAGGGCAATGTTGTGCGTAAGTGCTTGCTGCACAATGCGTTGCGTTGCCGTTTGCCCCGTAATTCGCTTGAGCCCACCAAAAATGACAGGGTGGTGCGAAATAATGAGATTGCAGCCCCTTGCCACCGCCTCGCCCACCACCTCCTCGCTCACATCCACGCAAAGCAGCACGCCCGCCACCTCCTCAGCAGGGTTGCCCACGCACAATCCGGCATTATCATAACTCTCCTGATAAGCCAGCGGCGCAAGGTCTTCGATGTATTTTACGGTTTGTGCAATGGTCATTTTTTTGGGGTATTAAAGTATCACTATAGGTCTGATTTTTCTATTACGGCAATTTCTTCGGGGGTTAAGCCGTAGAGTTGGTAAACGATGGTGTTGATTTCGTGGTCAAATTCCTTACGCATACGTTGATAATAATTTCTCTCAAAATCATTTTGGTTATTCTGTATAGTTCCCACATTTTGCAAATGTTGCGTGTAAGACAGCATTTCTGCTGCTAATTCTGCAAGTTGAGCGTGTTTGTCCGCATTTTCTTTTTGCGACAAATCAAGGTTAGGAATAGGTAAATTTTGAAAAAAACTGACAGAATATTTCAACGAACCTTGTGGGATTCTCATAGAATATTGCGTTTTGAGATGTAGCCAATTTATCAATTTACTATTGATGATTCCCAACAAAAATTTGTTATTATACGCCGATGTAGAACAAATAGTGTGCATAGCCACCAATACTGCTGCGCTTTCTGTGTCCAAATATGCCGAAACTTGTTTGGCTACGCCGCGTACAATAATTTTATCGCTATTTTTGAAAAGGTCAATCGTATTAGCACTCAAATAATCGCGATTTAATACCATTGTAGGGCATTGATATTTTTCGTTGTACAGCGTTATTTCTTTGTCCCACTTGTTTTCATAACGCCCCATATTTCCGTTGGTAAATAATTTTATCTCCTTCGATTTTACCTTGCCTTTGTTGGTAATAATATCTTTCATTTTCCAATACTCAAAACCCATCACGCCTGTGCGCACATCTGCTATTTTGGAGAGAGTTGGATGTTTCCGCAACTTTTGAATAATTGCACCTTCCGCAGTATTTATATCTGTTTGTATTTTATTTTCTTCATCAAATACACTATTGACTAACTTTTTTTTACGCCCTTTATCGTCTATGATTTGGGTTTTTGCATCCACAATTTTTTGGTTAGAAAAAACAATGGCAACACACGATATTTGTGCATCGGCAAAGATATTTTCATCTTTTAAATCATAAATACTATCTATGGAAAGGTGTTGCTGTATGTATTCTCTAAAAGGTTTTCCATAATTAGCACCAAAAAATTTATTGGGCACAATGTAACCAAATTTTCCTGTCGGTTTTGTCAAAAGAGTACATCGCTCAAAAAAGGCGATATACAAATCCGCATTTTTTGAAAATTTATATCGTGTATCTATGTAGTTTTTTACAATTTTATCCTGTAATTTGACGTTCACGTATGGCGGATTGCCAACGATAGCATCAAATCCCCCTGTGTTTGCCACCATAGGAAATGTCCTTCCAAAACTCATAGGATTCAATTTGCGTTCTTCTTTGCTGCTAAACATATTTTGCGTTAAAACATCTCCCCCTACCAATGAGTTTCCGCACACAATATTTTGTGTCATATCCGGCAATATCTTTTCGTGAAACATTGCCTGCATTTCGTATGCTGTGGCAGTAGTTTCATCTTCGAGTAACTTTAACGAAAGCGATAATTGCGAAACGGCAACTGCTTGATTGTCAACATCAACGCCAAAGATATTATTCAGTAAAATTTGTTGTTTTTGTCGTATGCTGAGCACCCATTGGCCATCTTGTGTTTGCCGACAGCCTGCTTTTTTGGCTTCTTTGGAATTGGCGCGATAGTATTGTGTATGATAGTTGAGCAAATAATCGAACACGCCAATAAGAAACGAGCCGCTACCACAAGCAATATCTGCAAAATGTAACTGACTTATTTCTTTGGGTGTTTTGTTGGCTATCACTTTGCCAACGGTATTTTCTACAATATAATCCACAATATGTTTGGGTGTGTAATAAACGCCGCCGGATTTGCGCACGGTCATTTCTCCCTTTGTTTCTATGCGCACACGTTTGTTGGTAGCGTGTACTTCTTTGCCAAGAAATCGCTCATAAATGCTGCCGAGAATATAAACAGGAATTTCAGTGTAAATAAATCGCGAATTGAGATGGCACATTTGTTGACAGATTTCGCAAAATTCACTATCTATTGGCTTGCTAAAATGGGCATCATCTATCAGGCAAGGTTTAAAAACAATGCCGTTATATTTGACATTGAGTCTGCGGCAAAGTGCAATAAACTCATCCCACGCACTGCCCTTTCGTCCCAATTTATTTACATAATATTCAGGCTCTATTGCTTTATCTTCAAGAAAGCGAATGAAAACGAGACGGTCTATAATTTTTTGTGTAGCAAATGTAAGCGTTTCCCCGTCTAACGAATCGTTATTTTTTTTCAATGCCTTGGCGAGTACTTCTCTTGTTTTTTCTACTTCTTCTAAAAATTCATCATCAATAGATTTTAAATTTTGATAGAAACGCATGGCGTCTCGTTCGGCTTTATTTTTGGGATTGGGTAAAGATTTTTTTATGCGTTCGAGAGACCCGCCGGCAACTGCTTCGCGCGAAAACTGATAATAGATGTATGCAAATTTTTCTTTGTCGAGATATTCGCTGTAATGAAAACGCATAAAATTTCGTTCCAATACAGTGCTTATTTCCGGATTAAAACGACAATCCAAAATATGAAATTCGGTAAAATTGGTAAGTACGGCAAAAGCGTTTCTTTTATACCACGCATAACGAATAGTTTGAAAATAATAATCTTCATCCAACAAAGTATGTGAAGCCTTTTTGGCTTCTACAAAAAATACAGGTTTTTGAAAATCAGGGGCACAATAAAAAGCATAATCGGCACGTTTTTGTGCATCGTTCATGGCTACACCTTTCTCAATTTTGACTTCTTGCTCACGAGGGTCTTTTTGTTCATTGTGCAGCACATCCCACCCCAACGCCATCCAAAATTTGTCAATAAAATCCTTGCGGACTTCGGCCTCTTGGTAGTCCGCCGCAAGGTAATGCGCCTCGCCCGCCTTAAAGGCTTCCGCTAAGGCTTTCACTTGGTTATATGCTGATTCAAAAGAGGTCAATATAGGCTAAAATTGAGTTGTAACACATAAAATAAACTTGCAAATGTAAGCAAAATTTTGGACATACAAAACGATGTTTTACGCAAATTTTTCTTGCAGTATATCCCAAAGTTTGTCCTTCAATTCTGTAATGCCCTCTTGCGTTGCAGAGGATATAAAAACGTGCGGCAGGTCGGCGGGCAATGATTTTTTTGCCTTTTTGCGGCTTTCGTCATCCAACAAGTCGATTTTTGAAACCGCCAGCAGCCGTTGTTTGTGCAACAGTTCGGGATTGTATTTTTGGAGTTCGTTGAGCAAAATTTTGTACTCTTTTTTGATGCTTTCGCTATCGGCGGGCACCATAAAAAGCAGTACCGAATTGCGTTCTATGTGCCGCAAAAAACGTGTGCCCAAGCCACGTCCCTCGCTGGCTCCCTCAATGATGCCGGGGATGTCGGCCATCACAAACGATTGAAAATTGCGGTATTGCACAATGCCCAAGTTGGGCTCAAGGGTAGTGAATGCGTAATCGGCAATTTTGGGTTTGGCGGCGCTCACTACCGACAACAGCGTGGATTTGCCTGCGTTGGGAAAGCCCACCAATCCTACGTCGGCAAGCAATTTGAGTTCCAGCACAAAAGTGCCCTCCACAGCAGGCTCGCCGGGTTGCGAAAAGCGCGGCGTTTGCCGAGTGGGGGTTTTGAAAAATGCGTTGCCCATACCGCCGCGCCCGCCTTGCAAAAGCACTTTTTCTTCCTTGTCCGCTGTGATTTCCATCAATATCTCTTCGGTTGCGGCATCGCGGCAAATGGTGCCCAGCGGGACGTCAATATACACATCGTTGCCGCCCGCGCCTGTGCACAGGGCTGTGCCGCCGCGCACCCCATCGCCGGCAAACACGTGCCGCGCATATTTGAGGTGGATGAGTGTCCAATACTGCGCATTGCCCCGCAGAATAACGTTTCCGCCGTGCCCGCCGTTGCCGCCGTCGGGACCGCCTTTTTCCACATATTTTTCGCGATGCAGGTGCGTCATCCCAGCACCACCCTTGCCTGAGCGGCAAAATATCTTTACATAATCTACAAAATTAGAGTCCATAATGCGGCGTATAATCAAATAATGTTTTATCTTTGCTGCAAATGTAACACTAAATTTACAATTTATTATGCACGTTCCTATTTTGTCTATTGTTTTTATGGCTATATCGGCACTTATTTCGGTGGGTGTGCCGGCGGCGCTGCTCATTTATTGGCGCAAAAAATACAAAACCCCGCTCGTGCCTGCATTTGTGGGCGTTGTAGCGTTTATTGTTTTTGCTTTGCTATTAGAAAGAGGGGTGCACTATGTTGTATTGTCGCGCTATCATCTCATCGAAAAACCCTTGCTGTATATGGCTTATGGCGCATTAATGGCAGGCATTTTTGAAGAAACCGCCCGCTGGCTATCGTTTCAATGGCTCAAGCGAAAGTACAACAGCATTGGCACAGGCTTGTCCTACGGCATTGGGCACGGCGGTGCCGAAGCCTTTTTGCTGGTGGGTTTGGCAATGATGAGCAACATCGCCATCAGCGCGGTTATCAACACCGATAACACGGCATTGCTCGACAAAATGCACCTTCCGGCAGAAACGATGGCACTTTTTTTTAGCACCGAACCCATTTTATTTTTGGTGAGCGGGATGGAGCGAATTTTTGCCATTGCGGTACAAATTTCGTTGTCGGTGCTTGTGTTTCACGCCGTTGTGAGCGGCAAAAAATGGCTGTTCCCGCTCGCCATATTGCTGCACGCCCTTGTGGATGCTCCCGCCGCGCTGATGCAGGCAGGCGCTATCACTAACGTTTGGGTGGTGGAGGGCATTGTGCTGGCGTGCGCCGTATTGTTGGTGTGCTTGGCGGTGAATGTTCACAAAAAAATTACTTTTGCAAATAATTATTAAACTAAAATTTTTATTCACTTTTTATTAACTGTTACAAAATGACTTTCAACTTTTCGTTTGCACAACACGCAACCCCTTACTATTACTACGATACCGACTTGCTTGGGCGCACTGCCGCCGAAGCAATGCAACAGGCGCAACGCTATGGATACCACATTCACTACGCGCTCAAATCCAATGCTAACGTGCCTTTGCTGCAATTGCTACGCGCCCAAGGATTGGGAGCAGACTGCGTGAGCGGCAACGAAGTGCAGCGTGCCATAGATTGCGGATTTAATCCGCAAAGCATTGTATTTGCAGGCGTTGGCAAAACCGATGACGAAATCAATTTGGGCATCGGGCACAACATTGGATGCTTCAATTGCGAGTCGGAGCAAGAGATAGAGGTGATTCAGCAATTGGCTGCCGCACAAGGCAAAGTGGTTACTATTGCCCTGCGCATCAACCCCAACGTGGATGCCCACACGCACCACAACATCACTACGGGTTTGGAGGAAAACAAGTTTGGCATTCAATTGTGGCAATTGCCGGCGGTGATTGAGCGCGTCAAAACCTTGCCCAATGTGCAACTCACAGGATTTCATTTTCACATTGGCTCGCAAATTACCGATATGCAAGTGTTTGCCACCCTTTGCCAAAAAATCAACGAAATCACACGTGCGCACAATGTTGATATTGGGCACATTAACGTGGGCGGCGGCTTGGCTACCAACTACGAAACCCCCGACCAGTTGCCCATCCCCGACTTTGCAGGCTATTTTGACATTCTGCACAAGCACCTGCACGTGCGCGAGGGACAAAGCGTGCACTGCGAATTGGGGCGCTCATTGGTAGCGCAATGCGGCTCGTTGATTTCCAAAGTGTTGTATGTCAAAAAATTGCGACACAAAAATTTTATTATTTTAGATGCAGGAATGAGCGACCTCATTCGCCCTGCGCTCTACGGTGCCCGCCATCACATTCAAAACCTGAGTTCCGCCGGCAAAGACACGGAGCAATACGATGTGGTGGGACCCATTTGCGAATCGAGCGATTGCTTTGCCACAGCAGTGAGCCTGCCCATCACGCAGCGCGGCGACTTCATCGCCCTACGCAGCGCAGGTGCCTACGGCGAGGTAATGGCTTCGCAGTATAACCTGCGCAAACTGCCGGCAGCGGTGTATTCGGAGGGGAGTAAACGAGGATAATATATCGTGCAAATGGTTGATATTCAATATGTTATAGCACTATCTATTTTAGACTATCTAAAATAGATAGTCTAAAATAGATAGCGTATTAAAAATTTTATTATCTTTGCAAAAAAATTATACTATGAATACCAATAATCCATTTTTAATAAAAGGATATATTCCCTCTAATTTGTTTTGCGACAGGCACAATGAAACAATGGAACTGTATGGCAATGTGGAGAATGGCATTGACACCACGCTTATCTCGCCGCGCCGAATGGGCAAAACGGGTTTAATTTTTCACTTTTTTGAATATCTTGATACAAAAACTGATAAAGAGGCAATTTATGTGGATATTTATTCGGCACGTTCGCTCAACGATTTCATCAAATTATTAGCCGAAGCAACTTTGCGTAAATTTCCCGAAAAAACCAGTATTGGCAAACGTTTTTTGACTTTATTGAAGGGCTTACGCCCGTTGGTTGGTTATGATGCTATTTCGGGCGAACCGCAAATACAAATAGCCTACCAATCGGCGCAAGAAAAAGAATATACGTTGCAAGGATTGTTGCAATTTTTAGACCGCCAATCCGTACCCATCGTATTGGCGATTGATGAATTTCAACAAATTACCCAATTTCCGGAGCAAAATACGGAAGCACTTTTGCGCACCTATATTCAGCCGCTAAAAAACGTTCGGTTTATTTTTTGCGGAAGCCGAAAAGATATGATGACCGCCATGTTTTCCAATGTCAAACGCCCTTTTTTTTCGAGCACCCAATATCTTACTTTGGACAAAATTGACCACCATGTTTATGCCACATTTATTCAAAAGATATTTGCAAAAAATAAAATACAAATAGCACCAAGTACAGTCGATTTTATTTTGACTTGGACAAAGCGGCATACATTTTTTACGCAAAGCGTTTGTAATATGGTTTATCAAATGGGCAAAAAAAGAGTTACGATAGACCATGTAAAAAAGGCTTGTTTTGATTTGTTGAAACGCAACGAACCTGTTTTTTTTCAATATCGGCAACTGCTTACCCCCGCTCAATGGAACTTTTTGATAGCAATAGCCAAAGAAGGCGAAATCAAACAATTGACCGCCAAAAAATTTCTCGGTCAATACAATCTTGGCACACCTTCCGACGCACGAAGGATTAGTAAATCGTTAGTTGAAAAAGAATTGATTTTAGAAACCCACACAAAAGAAGGGACTATGTATCAGGTTTATGACCTTTTTTTGTCTCGTTGGTTGGAGAGTGAATATTAATACAATGCAAAATTTTACCGACCGAAAATGTGGTAGCACAAAAATATTTGCATATTGCCGACTTTTTGAAATTGAGTAAATATTAACTACGTTTGCGAACGCTATTATCAAGCATTTAAAGAATTATTATAAATAACAATGCTTTAATTGGCGCATTTATAAATTATTGCCGTCATTTTTCGTAATTTTTATTTAATTATTGCCGTCATTTTTTGCAAAAAATTTGTATCTTTGCGGTTGGAAATTATTTTTAAAACAAAAGAGAGTGTACATTAAACGCCATATTGACAACGAATTGCTTGCGTGGAAAAATTCTACAACCCGCAAGCCCTTACTGCTACGCGGTGCGCGGCAGGTTGGCAAGTCGTCTTCGGTACGTGAATTGGCCAAAAGTTTTGAAAATTTTGTTGAAATAAATTTTGAACACAAAGATTATGCTTCGGCAAAAGATATTTTTGCACGGCATTCGTCGCCGCAATTGATTTGTGACGAACTATCGGCTATTTTTGGCGTAAAAATTATAGCAGGCAAAACACTTCTGTTTTTAGACGAAATCCAGAGTTGTACAGATGCTATTTCGGCTTTGCGCTATTTTTACGAAGAAATACCCGAATTGCACGTTGTTGCAGCAGGCTCTCTTTTGGAATTTGCTTTGCAGCAAATTCCTTCGTTTGGTGTTGGCAGGATTCGTTCGCTGTGGATGTATCCACTGTCGTTCGACGAATTTTTGCGCGCCATAAAATTGAATGTATTGGCAGAAAACCTGAGCAAGGCAAGGCCTGAAAGTGATTTTTCGGAAGTTATGCATAAAAAATGTGTCGAAAATTTCAAGCGTTTTTTGCTCATTGGCGGTATGCCCGAAGTGGTGGCAGCCTACTCAGAAGGCGGCTCATTGCTCGACTGTCAGCAGATTTTAGATGATTTGACAAATACTTTGTATGACGATTTTGCAAAGTATAAAGAAAAAGTGCCCGTATCGCGATTGCGTGAAGTTTTTAATGCTGTGATATTGCAAACGGGCAAAAAATTTGTGCTTTCCAATGTGCAGGAACTCAATAATTTGCAGATAAAGGAATGTCTCGAATTGCTCGAAATGGCAGGGCTAATTTATCCTGTAACACACACAGCCGCAAACGGGTTGCCTTTGGGCGCAGAAGTCAATGCTAAATTCAGAAAATTTATGCTGTTCGATACGGGAATTTATCAGCGATATTTGCGATTGGATTTGTCGAAAATACTCAATACCAACAATTTTGATAACATCACCAAAGGTGCATTGGCAGAACTTTTTGTGGCTTTGGAGTTGAAAAAGGCAGCACCTATAAATTTGCCAACCGATTTATATTATTGGCGACGCGAGAAAGACGGTAGTTCTGCCGAAGTAGATTTTTTGGTACAGTGTGGCGAAGATATTGTACCTTTGGAAGTAAAATCGGCAACCAAAGGCTCGATGCAAAGTATGTTTTTGTTTTTGAAAGAAAAAAATCTGAAATATGGCATTCGCAGTTCATTGGAGAATTTTGGAACGTTTGATAATATCCAAATTTATCCATTGTATGCGGTGTCGAATATTGTAAAAAATTAGAATATTGAAAGTAATGGTAAATACACATTTTATAGTAGATTTTAGAAATAATGAGGCTAAAAGAATCTCAAGATATTGAATTTAAGCAGAGTTGGCACGACGACTATCTGAAAACCATATCGGCATTTGCCAACACGAATGGTGGAAAGTTGTATGTTGGCATTGCCGATGACGGTTGTGCTTGCGGGATTACGAATGCCAAAAAATTGCTGGAAGATTTACCTAATAAAATTATGAATAGCACCGGAGTTCATGCCGGTGTGCACATAATTATAGAAAATGAGTTGGAAATAATAGAAATTGAAGTGAACAAAACATCCTACCCTATATCTTATCACGGACGGTTTTATACGCGCAATGGCTCTACAACGCAAGAAGTGAAGGGCAATGCTCTGCAACAACTTATACTTACATCCAATAATTTGACTTGGGACGAAATTCCAATAAGTAATGCCTCGTGGAGCGACATTGATAGTGGTGCTGTAAAATCTTTTGTTCGCAAAGCCATTCAAAATAACAGATTGCCAACAGACATAGATGAAACTGACACACAACAATTGTTTGAAAATTTAGGATTATACAAGGATGGCGTACTAACAAGGGCTGCTATGCTACTATTTGCTCGCAAACCCATTCAATATTGTTTTTTAGCGGTTTGCAAAATCGGACGTTTCCGTGGTAGTAGCAATACGGATTTAATAACTGACGATGTGGTAGAATGTCCGCTTTTTTTGATGCCTGATAAAATTATGGAGTTGCTTCAATCTAAGTATTTGCAGCGAACATTCAGTTATGCCGGATTGCAACGCATCGAAACATTGGAGTATCCCGAAATTGCTCTTCGTGAAGCCATTCTTAATGCCGTTATTCACCGCGATTATGGCGGCAATACTTTTTTTACAATCAAGGTTTTTGATAACGTATTGGAATTATGGAATGAAGGCGAATTAATGCCACCTTTGAGTATCGACAAACTAAAGCAACAACACGTTTCGCGGTTGCGCAATAAACTTATTGCCAATGTTTTTTATCGTTCGGGACAAGTAGAATCGTGGGGACGCGGGACGCTCAAAATGATAGAAAATGCCCGCAACAGCGGTTTCTCTGAGCCAATTTTCAGCGAGAGCGATGGAGGCGTCTTGGTTTCTTTTAAGAATATCAATGTTACCCCCCCAATCACCCCTCTAATTACCCCCCCAATCACCCCCCTAATTACCCCCCCAATCACCGAATTGGAGGGTAAGATATTAGGTATAATCGAAAATAATGCTACTATTACCGCCCAAAAATTAGCAGTGGAATTGAATATAGGTATAGATACCGTAAAAGAATATATTGAAAATCTAAAAAATAAGAATGTGCTGCAACGAATAGGAAATAATAGAACGGGATATTGGAAAATAACTTCAACCTAAAAAATAATAAAAAACAGAAATAATATGGAAAACAAATGTAAAATCTGCGGAAACGCAGAAAATAACGAGGAATTAGTGGTCAAAGAAAATCAGTTTGGCACGGGCAAAAAATTTACTTATTTCAAGTGTGCCGACTGTGGTTGTTTGCAAATAACCGACTTCCCGAAAGAGATGTCGCAGTATTATCCGAATGATAAGTATTATTCGTATAATATGAAAACAAAGAAAAATGCCAAAATCAAAAAAATAATAAAAACTTTTTTGCGATATTGTTATTTTCACAATTTTATTCCAAAGAATTTTCGATATTTTAAAGTATTCCCATTTCTCAAAGCCTTTGAAGGCTTAAGAATTACTGCTTCTTCTGCTATTCTTGATGTAGGTTGCGGCTCCGGCTCTCTACTCAAGCAAATGACTTATTGTGGATATAAAAATTTGACAGGAATTGACCCTTTTAATGACAAAGATATTGTTACAAACGATTTTAGTATTTTCAAAACAGATATTTGCAATTATCAGCCCGATAAAAAGTTTGATGTTGTAATGTTTAATCATTCGTTTGAACATATTGCCGAGCAGCACGAAACGCTGGCGGCGGCACACAATCTTTTGACAGATACAGGTTATTTGATAATTCGTATTCCTGTATGTGATTGTTTTGCATATAGAAAATACGGCGTAAATTGGCGTGCGTGGGATGCACCGCGTCATTTCTTTCTTCACTCTACCAACAGTATAGCCGGATTGACAAAAAAACACAACTTTATTTTAGTCAAACAATTTTGCGATTCTTCCGAAGGGCAATTTACAGAAAGTGAAGATATTGAAAAATATGCGTTCAGGTATCAACACACACTCCTATCTAAAAAACGCTCAAAATTACTCCATCAACAAGCAGAGATATTAAACGAAATGTATGATGGCGATACGGCTTGTTTTATTCTTAAAAAACAATAAAACATTTCACGATTATTTCAAAAAATAAGAAAAGTATGGACAAAAAAGTACTGGTAATTATTGTATCTTACAATTTTGAACGATGGATAGACCATTGTTTAGGCAGTTTACGAAATACCGAATACCTAGTAGATGTAGTTGTTATAGATAATTGCTCCACAGACCACACCATAGAACTAATTGAGAAAAACTATCCCGAAGTTCGCATTGTTGCCAACAAACAGAATTTGGGATTTGGGAAAGCAAATAATATAGGAATGAAGATTGCTTTGGACGAAAATTACGATGCCGTGTTTTTATTAAACCAAGATGCGTGGATTGGTGCTAATACGATTGGTACATTGGTAAAACTTTACCAAGAAAACACTAATGTAGGCATTTTATCCCCTGTTCATTTAACAGGGAAAGGAGACAATTTAGACGCTGGATTTGCTACTTATATTGGTGTTTCCAAATTAGCAGACTTAAAATCTACAGATAATCTTGTGTGTGTTCCGTTTATTAACGCCGCGTTTTGGTTTATTCCAACATCTGTATTGCGTATTGTTGGAGGATTTTCTCCATTATTCGACCATACTGGAGAAGATTGTGATTATGTAAATAGATTAAAATATTTTGGGTATAAAGTAGGTTACACGCCTGCTGTCTTTGCTTACCACGACCGCGAAAACAGGTCAAGATCCAGCAAAATACGATTTTGTATTGAACATACTTATTGGTTATCAGAGTACGCGAATATTAACTATTCATTTTGTAAAGCGTTTGGATATGGGGTATTGGCGTGTATAAAGAAATCGTGGAAAGCATTGATGAAAAAAGATATTATAGCAAGTATGACTTTTATTCGAATTACATTTAAAGTGCTTAGGTGTACATGCAAGGTAATACATTACAGATACAACTATAAGCATATTAATCAATTACAATAACATTTTAACACAAATAAATGGGAACTACGATATTATTCTTTATACCTAAAACATCATTCTTTAAAATATAACTTTACTAATAGAACCTTTAGAGCGCATAGGCGCAGACAAAGGCGGATATTGGAAAATAATAAAAATAACTAACACATAAAATACTATGTTACCTCAAAAACTCACCTATCTTCCTATTGTTTGGGAAGTGCGAAAAATATTGTTATTTTTGCGCTATTTTGCTGTTGCGCTGTGTCGTTATCCTAAAATACAACTGATAAGTGATACTGTCAAAGATTTTCCGACTTGGTGGAAAACAGTGCGGCGAAATAATGATTTTCTCTCTTACGACCAACCTTGGATAGTGTTTGGTGCTAAGCGGTTTTTAGATACAATTTTGAAAAAAAATATGAGCGTTTGGGAATACGGCTCAGGCAGTTCAACGCTTTATTATGCAAAAAGAGTAAAACAAGTTTATTCAATTGAGAATGATAAAAATTGGTTTGAGCATATTTTCCGCGTATTAAAGATATTACCAATGGCACTAGTCAACAGTCAACAGTCAACAGTCAACAGTCAACAGTCAACAGTCAACAGTCAACAGTCAACAGTCAACAGTCAACAGTCAACAGTCAACAGTCAACAGTCAACAGTCAACAGTCAACAGTCAACAGTCACTATTAACTATCAACTATTTGAAGCAGACGAGCAGATGACCGACTTGCGTTTTTTCTCCAAATCGGATAACAAAACTTTTGAAAAATATGTGAAAAGTATCGATAAAATGCCGGATAACAGTTTGGATGTGGTAATGGTAGATGGTCGTGCTCGCACAGCCTGCATTGCACATTCTATGGCAAAAGTGAAACAAGGAGGTTGGTTGATAGTTGACAATTCCGACCGCAAATATTATTTTGAAAACAACAATGAATTGTTTGATATTACTAAATGGGAGCAACAGGAATTTATAGGACTTGTTCCTTATACATTTCAATTTTCAAAAACATCATTCTTTCAAAAAATAACTGTACAATGTAAATCAAATTAAATAATTAGATATGTTTGAAACACCCATTCTGTTGTTGATATTTAATCGAGAAGACACCACTCGAAAAGTTTTTGAAGCAATACGCCAACAAAAACCCAAGTACTTGTTTGTCGCTGCCGATGGCGCACGGAAACATAAACCCGAAGAAATAGAACGCTGTCGGCGAGTCAGAGACATTATTAAAGAAGTCGATTGGGATTGCGAGGTAAAAACGCTTTTTAGAGAAGAAAATCTGGGTTGTAAAATCGCTGTTAGTTCTGCTATTACCTGGTTTTTTGATCACGTAGAACAAGGTATTATTTTGGAAGATGATTGCTTGCCGGATCCTTCCTTTTTCCCTTTTTGTGAAGAACTATTGCACCAATACAAAGAGAATGAGAGAATTGGTCATATCAGCGGGAATTGTTTTTTGCCTCGGCGGGTGGATAATCGCTACAGTTACGATTTCAGTTCGATTACTCATATTTGGGGATGGGCAACCTGGCGGCGCGTATGGAAAAACGTAGATGTTACTTTTCCTTTTTGGCAGGGAGAAAAACAAAAACGTTCTTCGCTGTTTTGCAATACATTAGAAAAAATTTATTTCACCAGTTTTTTGTCCGATGCCTTAAAAAACAGAAATGGGTTAAATCCGTGGGCAGTATTCTATTATTTTTCCTTGCGGTTACAGAACCAATTATCGATTTATCCGGCAGTTAATTTGGTAACAAATATTGGTTTGGATTCGGAATTTGCTACTCATACGAAAAAAAAGAGTCGTAAACGCTTCATTCCTTTTTCGCCGATCCCATTGCCGTTGAAACATCCTCATTTTATTTTGCGGAATAAACAATTAGACAATGCGAGTATTAAACGATTATTCTTTTCATGGAAAAGATTGGTTCGTTATTTTTTGCGACTTTATTAGATAAGCATCTGCATATTGCCGACTTTTTGAAATTGAGTAAATATTAACTACGTTTACAAACGCTATGTATCAAGCATTTAAAGAGATTATTTATAAATAACAATACTTTAATTGGCGTACTTATAAATTATTGCCGTCATTTTTCGTAATTTTTATTTAATTATTGCCGTCATTTTTCGTAAAAAGTTTGTATCTTTGCGGTTGGAAATTATTTTTAAACACAAAAGAGAGTGTATATTAAACGCCATATTGACAACGAATTGCTTGCGTGGAAAAATTCTACAACCCGCAAGCCCTTACTGCTACGCGGTGCGCGGCAGGTTGGCAAGTCGTCTTCGGTACGTGAATTGGCCAAAAGTTTTGAAAATTTTGTTGAAATAAATTTTGAACACAAAGATTATGCACCGGCAAAAGATATTTTTGCACGACATTCGTCGCCGCAATTGATTTGTGACGAACTATCGGCTATTTTTGGCGTAAAAATTATAGCAGGCAAAACACTTCTGTTTTTAGACGAAATCCAGAGTTGTACAGATGCTATTTCGGCTTTGCGCTATTTTTACGAAGAAATACCCGAATTGCACGTTGTTGCAGCAGGCTCTCTTTTGGAATTTGCTTTGCAGCAAATTCCTTCGTTTGGTGTTGGCAGGATTCGTTCGCTGTGGATGTATCCACTGTCGTTCGACGAATTTTTGCGCGCCATAAAATTGAATGTATTGGCAGAAAACCTGAGCAAGGCAAGGCCTGAAAGTGATTTTTCGGAAGTTATGCATAAAAAATGTGTCGAAAATTTCAAGCGTTTTTTGCTCATTGGCGGTATGCCCGAAGTGGTGGCAGCCTACTCAGAAGGCGGCTCGTTGCTCGACTGTCAGCAGATTTTAGACGATTTGACAAATACTTTGTATGACGATTTTGCAAAGTATAAAGACAAAGTGCCCGTATCGCGATTGCGTGAAGTTTTTAATGCTGTGATATTGCAAACGGGCAAAAAATTTGTGCTTTCCAATGTGCAGGAACTCAATAATTTGCAGATAAAGGAATGTCTCGAATTGCTCGAAATGGCAGGGCTAATTTATCCTGTAACACACACAGCCGCAAACGGGTTGCCTTTGGGCGCAGAAGTCAATGCTAAATTCAGAAAATTTATGCTGTTCGATACGGGAATTTATCAGCGATATTTGCGATTGGATTTGTCGAAAATACTCAATACCAACAATTTTGATAACATCACCAAAGGTGCATTGGCAGAACTTTTTGTGGCTTTGGAGTTGAAAAAGGCAGCACCTATAAATTTGCCAACCGATTTATATTATTGGCGGCGCGAGAAAGACGGCAGTTCTGCCGAAGTAGATTTTTTGATACAGCGTGGCGAAGATATTGTACCTTTGGAAGTAAAATCGGCAACCAAAGGCTCGATGCAAAGTATGTTTTTGTTTTTGAAAGAAAAAAATCTGAAATATGGCATTCGCAGTTCATTGGAGAATTTTGGAACGTTTGATAATATCCAAATTTATCCATTGTATGCGGTGTCGAATATTGTAAAAAATAATGATTTATGGGAACACAAAAGATAGCATTACGAAATGAAATTGTTTCCCATTAAATGTCGGTTATTGTCGCCGTTTATAATTATTTATGCAGAAAAATAAATCTATGAAAATCCTCATTCTTAGCACTTTTGAACGCAACGGCGGCGCAGCAATCGCCGCCAATCGTCTTATGCACGCACTTAATAAAGCGGGGCACGAAGCAAAAATGCTTGTGCGCGATAAGCAGACGGATGACGAAAATGTTGTTTCTATAAATACTAATTGGTTAAAAAAGAAACTTAATTTTCTTCGTTTTGCTTATGAGCGATGGGTAATTTTTGTGCACAACGGATTTAACCGTAAAGAACTGTTTACTGTATCCATTGCCAACACAGGAACCAATATCAGCAAACACCCTTTGGTGCAAGCGGCGGATGTGATTCATTTGCACTGGATAAATCAAGGTTTTTTGTCGCTCAAAAATATACAGCAATTAATACAAACAAATAAACCTATTGTGTGGACGATGCACGATATGTGGCATAGTACCGGAATTTGCCACTATGTGGCAAATTCCGGTACTATGCCACATATTGCTGCTGTACCACCCATAGATTACTCTTGTAATAGTTACAAAACAGAATGCGGGGAATGCCCATTGTTGAAATCTTCTATCAAGCATGACTTGTCGCATAAGACGTGGCGGAGGAAACGTTTTTTTGCAAAAGACATTCGCTTTATTGCGGTAAGCACATGGTTGCAAGAGCAGGCGCACAAGAGTCCACTGCTAAAAACCGCCAATATAGAGGTTATTCCTAACGTGATAGATATAAATGTTTTTAAGTCATCCGATAAGTTTAGTGTGCGAAAAGAATTATCCTTGCCAATAGATAAAAAAATTATCTTAATGGGGGCTGCACAACTTAATAATCCCTTAAAAGGATTTTCATATTTACAAAAAGCATTACGTTGTTTGACTTCTACAGAAAACAACTATCTTTTAGTATTGTTTGGAAAGATAAAAGATGCTCCCGATTTTTTCAATGCGCTTCCTATTTCTCACATCCATTTAGGAGAAATAGCAGATATTGTACAAATTGCCAAATTGTATCAGGCGGCAGATGTAACGGTTGTTCCATCATTGTACGAAACTTTTGGGCAAACCATTTCCGAGGCAATGGCTTGTGGCTGCCCTGCAGTAAGTTTTGACAATAGCGGACAAACCGATATTATTGTACACAAAAAAACAGGGTATTTGGCAAAATATAAGGATGCCGAAGATTTGGCAAAAGGAATTTTATTTTGTTTAGAAAACAATGCCGAATTATCAGCAAATGCTCGCGAAAAAATATTGAAAACTTATGCTGAAGATGTTGTTGCACAGCAATATCTTAATCTTTATAACGGAAAATAATTATTTATTACTCGCCATAACTATCATTTTTTACCCACTTGTGGCGAGTATAATACACAAGATAAAAACAAACGTTTGTTTATTCAAACATTTTTTGTATTTTTGCAAAAAATTTGATTTTCAATAAAAATCATACGAATAAAATTGATTTATAAATAAAAATGGCACTTATAGGCAGAAAAATAGAAGTTACACTATTGCAATGGAAAGAAAATCGGCATTCTTTACCGTTGATGCTTATCGGTGCGCGGCAAACAGGTAAAACATTTATTGTCAATAAATTTTGTGAAACGAACTATGACCGGAAAATTGAAATAAACTTTTTGCAAAACGATATTTTCAAGTCGTTTTTTGAAACATCATTGCGTCCTGCCGATATTATTGAAAACATAGAAGTTTTTTTTCACGCTACAATAAACGAAAATACGATTATCTTTTTAGACGAAATTCAAGAATGTGAAAGGGCAATTGCCGCGCTGAAATTTTTTGCAGAATCGAAAACCAGATACAACATTATTTGTGCAGGCAGTTTGTTGGGTGTAAAAATAAACCGGTTAAAAACCGCCTTTCCTGTAGGGAAAGTACAAATGGAATATATGTATCCGCTCGATTTTGAAGAATTTTTGTGGGCGGTAGGCGAAAATGTTTTGAGCGAGAAAATTCGCCAATCGTTTGCCAAAAACAAAGCATTCATTCAGATAATTCACGAAAAATCGCTCGATTTATACCGCCGTTTCCTGTTTTTGGGCGGAATGCCTGCTGTAATAAGCAATTATATTGACACCGGACAAGACATCACAGATATTTCCGGCAAAATAAAAGACGATATAATAGTAGGTTATGCGGCTGATATGGCTAAA
The DNA here is from genome assembly GCA_025996715.1 of Bacteroidia bacterium. Lineage (GTDB taxonomy): Bacteria > Bacteroidota > Bacteroidia > Bacteroidales > UBA932 > BNTQ01. The sequence goes on from BNTQ01000030.1 coordinate 20,150, forward strand.
TATTCCGAAAATATCAATTCCATAAAAATTTTGAAAGTATATAACAGCATCAAAGAGCAGTTGGCACAGGAACAGAAGAAATTCCGCTACAAATTAGTAGCCGAAAACGGGAATAAGCAAAAATTTGAAACGGCTATCGAGTGGCTGATACAGGCGGGTTTAACGCTGTTTTGTCCGCTTATTACAGACCCTGTTCGCCCGCTAAAATCGGACGAAAACAATAAAAGTTTCAAACTCTATTTGTCTGATGTTGGGCTTTTGATGCATTTGGCAGGGATAAAATGGCACGATATTTTTCAAAATAAAGATTTTAAGTACATAGGTGCATTGACCGAAAACTATGTAGCACAGACCCTATCCTCAAAAAACAGGAAACTCTATTATTGGAATTCGGGCAACGAAGCCGAAGTGGATTTTTTGTTGTCGCAGGAATCGGGCATTATTCCCTGCGAAGTAAAAGCATCTGACAATGTTAAATCCAAAAGTTTATCTGTTTATGTATCAAATTATAAGCCACACTATGCCGTCCGGATTTCGGCAAAAAATTTTGGTTTTGAAAACAATATACAATCTGTACCTTTGTATGCTGTGCATTGTATTGAATAAATTTATTACTCGCCATAACTACCATTTTTTACCCACTTGTGGCGAGCAATAATGTAGTTTACCACAGATATAGTTGCAAAATAGTTAATTGATTTATACGAACAATTAGTAAAATAAATTTTTTTAATGCAAAATTATATGGATAAAAAAGTTTCTGTGGTAATGTGTACCTATAATGGAGAAAAATTTGTAAGTGAGCAAATAGACTCTATTATTAATCAAACATATCCTATTCACGAAATAATCATACAAGATGATTGCTCAACAGACAATACCATAAACATTCTCAGAAATTACGAAAAAAAATATCCTAATATCTATGTGTTTCAAAACAAAGTGCAGAAGGGAATCAATGAAAATTTCTTCTCTGCGATGGAAAGGGCAACGGGAGATTATATCGCTATTTCTGACCAAGATGACATTTGGCTACAGGACAAAATAGCAAAACAAATCCCGTATGTGGATGATTTTTTGTTAGTTGCTTGTGGTTCAAAACCGTTTGCCGGAGATGCTTGTGCTAAAGTTTATTTTGACCAAAGAAAGAAAAATATAGGTCTTGAACGAATTATTCATACGAATATGATACCCGGACATACAATGGTTTTTAAAAAATCACTATCTATATACATTAAGCGAATCACTACATATGCATATATATACGATAAACTGATAGCAATGGTTGCTGCGGCTCACGAAAGTATTATGTTACTTCCGGATTATTTGGTAAATCATCGAAGACTTATCAATAATGCCACTTACACACAACCGCTCAGATATGAAAAAACAACCGTTAATGGGATTAGATATATCAAGAGAACTTTGAGTCAATACATAAAATTGCGCCCGCAAATAAGAACTTATTTTGCACAATTACACTTGTTTATTAAAACAATTGAATGTTCTACCGATGCCAAAACAAACGCACTAAAAATTTCATTATATCAGTCAAAAAAAGGGCTGTTCAATTATATAAAGTTAAGTTTGTTGTATGTAAAATTACGAAAAAGAATATTCTATACGGAAGAAAAAAATTGTATTCTTTCTGTGTTAAGATCTTTGTATTTTCCTATTTCTTCAAGTGACTATTTTAGATTTTGGATAAAAAAATAATTATTACTCGCCATAACTACCATTTTTTACACACTTGTGGCGAGCAATAACGATAAAATAAAATAGTTTTTGTGTTTACAATGTATATTTCAAACAAAAATATCCCTATAACAGGGATATTTTTTGATAAAAAAGCACTATGATAGGGATTTTTTTGTATCTTTGCAAAAAAATACTGTTTATGAAAGCATTATATGACAATTTAGAAATGCTGTTGAGCCAAACTTCTTTGGACTTTAAGCGTTATTTATTACCCAAAATTGACTGGACAGACAGAATGTTTGGCATTGTTGGACCGCGTGGTGTGGGCAAAACTACGCTCATTTTGCAACATATCAAGGAAAATCATACGCTCGACAATACTTTGTATGTGTCGATGGACAATGTGTATTTTGCCAATCGCCCTTTGCACGAAGTGGCTGATGAATTTTACAAAAACGGCGGCAGATACCTCTTTATTGACGAAATTCACAAATATCCCGAATGGTCACGCACACTGAAAAACCTGTACGACGGCTATCCCGATTTGAAAGTCGTTTTTTCGGGGTCGTCTGTTTTGGATGTGCTCAAAGGATATGCCGATTTGAGCCGCAGAGCATTGGTTATTCGCTTGCAAGGACTTTCGTTTAGAGAATATCTGCAATTGTTTCATAAAATCACAGTTCCCATATTGTCGTTGAACGAAATTTTGACACACAAACACAAAGATATTAAACAGACAATCGTGTCCCCTATAAGATATTTCAAAGAATACCTGCAAAAGGGCTACTATCCGTTTGGCAACAGTCAAAATTTTAGAGAAAGACTAAACGGGGTCATTGTACAAACAATGGAAAATGATATTCCTGCATATTCCAATATGAATGTGGCGACAGGCAGAAAATTGCTCAAACTGTTGATGTTAATTGCCGAAAGTGTACCGTTTAAGCCGAATTTTAATTCGCTGTCAAAACTTACGGAAGTCAGTAAAAATAATATCGCCGACTATTTTCATTTTATAGAAAGAGCAGGAATGATTGCGCAACTGCGCGAAAAAACCAACAGTTTTTTGCTCGTTGGTAAAGTCGAAAAAGTGTATTTGGACAATACCAATCTCGCATTTTGCTTGTCGGAAACTGCGCCTGACGTTGGCAATTTGCGCGAAACATTTTTTTTCAATCAAATGAAGGTAAATCATAAAGTCTATCGTTCCGGGAAAGCCGATTTTAATATCAATAACCTGACGTTTGAAGTGGGCGGTAAAAGCAAAAAACAAGCGCAAATAGAAGGGTTAAAAAATGCTTACATAGTGAAAGATGATATAGAATACGGCTACAAAAATGTTGTCCCATTGTGGGCATTTGGGTTGAATTATTAGAAATTATAGCCGCAACAAACAAAAGACCAATGTCAAAAAAACATTGGTCTTTTGACTTTCAACGCTTGAATTTATTTCAACGGCAGCAATTCTACCGACTTGTAAAAAATTTCGGCACCTTCCAATTGCAACAAAATTTTGCCTTCGGCAACAGAGAGGTTGGTGGCTTCGTTCACCAAATGCCCATTCACGTAGTGCTCCGAGGTGTTGTCCAAACAAATTACTTCTATGGTGTTCCACTCGGTGTTGGGTCTTTCAAAATTGGCTGTGCGCACCACCCGCCAAGGCTCGCCTTCGGGGCGGAGGTTGGGCGAGTCAAAAGTGGAGCCGCCCACAGAGTAGTAGTCGCCGCAATCATTTTCTTGTATCTGGCACTCTACTGTGGTGGGCCACAGCGCATCTTTGACACTGTCGGCAAGATGGTAGAGCACACCGCTATCGCGCGGACGTTCTTTGCGGTCGGCATATTTCTTTTCGCCCCAGCGGAAAACTACTTTCAGGTAGTAATTGCTGTACGACTCGTTGGTGCAGAGGTAGCCCATGCTCTCGCCTGCAAAGTGCAAGACGCCGTCGGCAACGGTGAACGCTTGCTCCACATCGTTGTTTTTGCCATACGCAGGTGTGTAGGTGTACCAACCGGCGAGGTCTTTTCCGTTGAACAACGGAACAAGTTGGGCACAGCCATCGTTCAATTTTGTGAACGTTGCTTTGGCTTTGTGCTCTTTCAAAATAGCGGGCACGTTCTGTTTCTCACAGCAGGCAGTCATTAGCATTCCCGCGAGAATGGCGGTTGTAAAAAATTTTGTTTTTTGCATAATATTTATTTTGTAATGATTAAATTATTAAGATACTCCAAACTTTTTTTCACACTTTCTTGGGGCGTGTAATTATATTTTTCGACCTCCACAACAAGATGCTTTGTGCCGGCAATTTCGAGCGAGCGCAAAATGGCATCAAAGCCCACCATACCGCTTTGTCCAAGTTCCTTTTGGTCTTTGATGTGCAACACTTTGAAGCGTCCCGGGTAGCGGTTAAAATACTCCACAGGGCTTTGCTGCGCCATCATTACCCAATATACGTCCATTTGAAAAAACACGTATTCGGGGTTGGTGTGCTCAATCATATAATCGTACATACGTTGCCCTTCAATGAGTGCAAACTCGTGGCTGTGATTGTGATAGCCAAAGAGCAAGCCGCGCTCTGCGCACAATTTGCCCACCGCATCGTAGTACTCGCAATAGGTTTGCAAGTCGGCAAGCGTTTTGGGCACGTTCATCCAAGGCGCAACAATGTATTGCATTCCCGCAGCAAGATGTGCATCAATGGCTTGGTTCCACCACTCCAACGCAGGCGCGAAATTTTTGGCAGCCAATTCCTCGTCGGTGAGTGTTTTTGTGGTGTGCGACGACAGCACTTTCAAGCCTGCTTTTTCAACAGCGGCTTTAAATTCTGCGGGCGTTTTGCCGTAGAATTTGCCATCGTTGTAGTTGGCGGCTTCCACCGATGCGTAGCCCATTTTGCCAACGGCATCAATGGTGGCATCAAAGTCGGTTTTGAACGCATCGCGCAACGAATAGAGTTGCAAGGCGATTTCTTTCATCTGTTCGGGCTGCGGTTGTGCACTATGACAACAAGCGGTAATCGCCAACGCCGACAGGACAGTAATAAAGATTTTTTTCATAATGTAAAAAATTTAATGTAAAAAATTTAATGTAAAAAATTAATGTAAAAAATTTTAATTAGAAATAACTTAATATATCGGCAAGCCATAGCCGCCTTTCATTGCCTTGCGGCGAGCAAGGATGTCTTCCACATCTTGCGGACTTCCAATGCAGGGTGCGCCGTTTTTGACCGCATTGTCAAACATTTTCCATGCTATATCGGAGGCAATCACGCTGTCTTTGGCGATGGGAAATCCCAAGTTTTTGCCCTCCAACACCGACCGCGCAAAAATATCCACCATAACGTCAATTTTTTTATCGGCAAAATCATCAGTTTTCTGTATGGTTTGCGTAACACCGCGCATATCAATGGTTGCCTGCTCTATCTCTTGGGCAACCTGCCACTCGGTTTCAATATCGGCAGCGAGTACGCAACGTATCACGCGCAAGGGGTGCGCATGTGGAGTTACCCCGACCCTTGGTGGATACAGGTGCACGGCACGTTT
>BNTQ01000031.1 GCA_025996715.1 Bacteroidia bacterium
CCACTTGCATTAGGTATATCCACACACCTGTAGATAAATAGACAAGCAACCCGCGTATAGCGGACTTGCTTGCCCCTTGTCTACAGTAAAATGTGGATATTTTAATGCAAAAGGCACTTTTTATATCAAAAATTTCGAGCCACATCGCTCCCGGAAGCAGCATCCTGTCTATGTATCCAACAATGTTGCCGCGTAGCGAAAAATTGCCTGTGGCAGCAATCACATCTGCCGAAGTCTTGCCGTATAAGGCATCGGGGATAGTTACCGCGGCGGCATCCGGCGCAGCAACGAGTGCTATCAATAGCCAATAGCCGATGAGTAGGGCTGCCAACCACAGCCAGCGCGATATTTTGCCGGTGTGCAAAAAAATAAAGGCTGCCAACATCCACGCAATGCCAATGCGGGCAAGCACGCTGGCATATCGCAGATGCTCAAAATCAAATGCCAAAATGCCGTTATAGACAAGTCCCAACAAGACCAACGTAAGCCCTCGCCGCACAATTTTGAGGTGCTGTTGGCTCGCCGAAATTCCTTGCTGTTGCTGCTTTGCCGACGAAAATGGAAAGGCTATGCCGGCAATGAACAAAAATAGCGGGAAAATGATGTCAAAAAATTGAAATCCGTTCCACTCGGCGTGCTCCATTTGCCCTGCCCACCATTGCAATAGCGGACATCCACAAACGATAGCCAGCCCTTTGAAAAACAAGTCGCCGCCCATAATCCACATCATATCAAACCCGCGCAAAGCATCCAATGACATCAAGCGCTTTGAAGAATTTTTTTGTTGCATAATTGTATTTTTGTTAAAAAATAAGTAATTATTTGGTAATTAAAAAAATATGTGCTATCTTTGCAGTGTAACTAATGTAATTAGTTGCCCGAAGGCGGTGCGATAACTTCAAACTTAGCCGGGTCGCTCAGCGAGGTTAAGGCCTCGCTGTTCTATTTATAGTAATTTTCTCAATTCTTCTACCACTTTCAATTTGTACGGTCTATTCTTTTTGCTATTATTAAATCCATCGAAAAAAGTTCTGTCTATTGCTATGCTTTTATTATTCCAAACAACATAGCATTTTTCTATGGTACCGGAAGTAAAGTTTTCGTGTCTGTTGACAATAGTTCTGGATAATTCATCTATATTAAGCGAGATGTTTTTTTGCTGCTGGTTGTACAAATCAATAATGACCACCTTGCACTGTTGCTTGATAGCACTGTTAAATCCGCTACCAACGTTCCACGAGTTGATTCGTTTTGCATCCGCCAGCATATCATTTGCCAGATATTCGGGATTTTTTACACCGAATAGATGGGCACGTATAGCCAATGTCAAATCGTGATGGTTGTTCACAAGTATTCTTCCCGTGCGGATATTGTCCAATAGTTCGTTTTTGTCTGCAAGCGGGCTTATTAGCAATCTGCTTTCATCGTCTTTGAAGTACATACTGCTGCACTATTACAAATTTTTAAACTGCAAAGATACATTTTTTTATTATTTCTGCCCTCTGATTTTAAAATAAGGGCACAAAAAAGCCGAATAAAAAATTCGGCTTAGCAAGATAGGAGTAGTCCCGAAGGGACAAAATTTTCATAACCGCAGGTAAGCGTAGCGTAGCCTGCGGACAAAATGAGCACAACTGACCTCTGCCTGAAAGGCAGGACTGAATTAAAATCCCGCCTTTCAGGCGGTAGTGTGGGTATCTGTTTTGTCCGCAGGTCAATGACCTGCGGTTATGAAAATCTCGCCCATTCGGGCGATAATGCCACACCACAAAATAAACGAAACGACAACGTTTCGGCTATTTTGTTTCCAAACTTTTGTGATTTTTTTGGAAAATTAAAAAATTGCCGTACCTTTGTATCTTTGTATTTGACAATTACTAATATAATGGAACAAAGATAAAAGAACGGAACATTGATTTTTTTGAACATATATAAAATCTTCTATAACCCACTCCCAGAGCGGGTTATAGCCATTTTACCCCCCCCCTCACATCACATAACTTGTTGTAAATCAACGAGTTATATGTATTCAGTTAAAGTAATACTTCATGCTATTCCGCATATTCTTACCCAATATGCACAATATGCACACGCTCCACCGTGATTTTTGCGGTGGGATAATTTTTTGCGCCATATACGCAAAAAATTATCATAAGTGTTTGTATTTCAATCGATTACAGTTATTAATTTTAAACATTTAAATTATTATTTTATGAAAAAATTTATTTTATTTGCAATTTTTGCAGTAGCAGCAGTTTCCACAATGGTTTCTTGCGGCAAGGACGAAGTGGACGTTTCGTTGAATGACACCACAGTGGGTGTGCGCACTTATCAGGTAAACGACAGACAAGGCAGTGCTGTTGCAGGTGCTACCGTAACAGCCAACAATGGCGCCACAACCACTACCGATGCCAATGGGGTAGCCACTCTCAGCCTGCCCACGAGTGGAAATTTCATCATTACCATAAGCAAGGACGGCTATGCGGCAATCACTGCTAATTATCCTGGTAGCGTTACTTTACCCAAGATGGGTGGAAAGTTGGCAGGTATTGCTACTTATACCGACCAAAACGGCAATTTGGATGTTGTTCCTTCCGGCACTACATTGGCAGTTGTTTTGGACGGTAATTATGTTAAAAAAAATTACACTACCACCGTAGGTGCAAACGGAAAATATGAATTTCCATTGCCTGAAAATTGTGATGGTTATTTTGTTTCTCCGGTAACAATTAGTAGTGATAAATATGCTATTTCCAGCATTTATTTTTATAGTAATAGTGTTGGCACAGCAGATGCACCGGGTACTTCACGCTCTGTAAGTTTAACTTACATTGCACCGCCTGCAGAACCATTTGCGATAGTGGCTTTTCCCGGAACAGTAACCGCTACGGGCAGTGTCATAATCAAATTTAGCAGCGCAGCAGATGATATATCATCTTATGTTAATAATGCTTACAATACGTCAACTGGTAACATATCAGTTACTTCAGTATGGTCAGCAGACAAAAAGACATTAACGCTCACGCCGACGGGCGGTAGTTGGGGTACTGCGGAAGACAGGTTTTACATTTCTGGTTCTGCTTATGACAAAGATGGTGTTTCTGGTGTAAATTTACGATACCCGGATGGTGGTAGTACAAAATATATAACCATTAAATAACCTTATTGTTCTATTTCATAGTAGCGGCTGAAGCAGGGTAGGGGCTTCAGCCGTTGCTGTTTTTGAATATATCTGCCGGCGCGGGGTAGGAAAAACCTTAAATGATTATCGGATATGACACCTAACTTGGCTGAAAGCCAAAATTTTCATAACCGCAGGTCATCGACCTGCGGGAAAGGTGAGCCACAGAACTACTGCCTGAAAGGCAGGACTACTAACGAACTGAACAATAAAAATCCCGCCTTTCAGGCGGTAATGTGGGTATCGTTTCGTCCGCAGGTCATAGACCTGCGGTTATGAAAATCTCGCCCATTCGGGCGATAGGCAAAATATCCGATAATCATTAAACTTTATTGCTATAAGCAACCTTAGTAGCAAAAACGATACATATATTCCCTAACCTTATTACCTTATTTCTCTGCAATTATACTTGCAATGAAATCCCCGATTTCCGCAGTGGATTTGGGGTGGGTGGGGTTGATTTCGGCGGTGACTATGCCTTTTTGCAATGCTACATCTATGGCGGCGGTTACTTCGCGGGCGGCTGCGGTGTAGCCAAAATGTTCCAGCATCATAGCGGCAGAGAGGATGGTTGCCATGGGGTTGGCGATGCCCTTGCCTGCGCCTTCGGGGAAAGAGCCGTGGATAGGCTCAAACAGCGCCGTTGTGTTGCCCACCGAGGCGGAGGGCAGCATACCAATGGAGCCGGTGATGGTGGAAGCCTCGTCGGTGAGGATGTCGCCAAACATATTTTCGGTGAGTATCACGTCAAAAAAGGCGGGCTGCTGAATGAGTTTCATGGCGGCATTGTCCACATACATACAATCGAAGGTTACGTCTGGAAAATCACTTAAAGTTTTACTTAAAGTCTCGCGCCATAACCGTGATGTTTCCAACACATTAGCCTTGTCCACCAAGGTGAGGTGTTGACGGCGTTTTTGGGCGGCGGCGAGGGCTAACCGGGCTATGCGCGTTATTTCTTCGACGCTGTACGAGCAGAGGTCAAAGGCTTGGGTGCCGTTATTGGTGCGCCCTTTGTCGCCAAAATAAATGCCGCCTGTGAGTTCGCGATAGACCACAAAATCTACGTTCTCTAAAAGTTTTACTTTAAGAGGCGATGCGTTATACAGTGTGGGATAGGACTTTATGGGTCGGATGTTGGCAAACAAACCTAATTCTTTGCGGATTTTGAGCAAGCCTTGTTCGGGGCGCACTTTTGCCGCGGGGTCGCGGTCAAAGCGGGGATGACCCACTGCACCCAACAGCACGGCATCGCAACTGCGGCACATCGCCACCGTTTCGTCGGGCAGGGGAACGCCCACGGCATCAATGGCACAAGCACCTATCAAGTTATACTTGAAGTCAAAGCCGATACGGTGCTTATTATCAACAATTTGTAAAACTTTTACAGCCTCCGCAATTACTTCGGGACCAACGCCGTCACCGGCGAGCACTGCAATTTTTTTCATACGCTTCTATTTTTTCTTTGATGGAAAGTAAGTAACCTATATCATCGTAACCGTTCAAAAAACAAGATTTTTTGTAAGTATTCAGGTCAAAATGTTCGCTTTTGCCAATGGAATTGATGGTTACGGTCTGTTGCGGCAAATCGACGGTAACCGTTGTTGCCGGATTTTTTTCGATTTCGGCAAAAAGAGCGGCAATAAACGCCTCGCTTGCCTCAATGGGCAGTATCCCGTTGTTGAGGGCGTTGCCTTTGAAAATATCGGCAAAAAGGGACGAGATGACCACGCGAAAACCGTAGTCGGCAATCGCCCACGCGGCGTGCTCGCGGCTGGAGCCGCAGCCAAAGTTGGTGCCTGCCGCCAACACTTGCCCGCCGTAACGTTTGTTGTTGAGCACAAAGTCGGGTAGGGGAGTGCCCGCGGCGTCGTAGCGCCAATCGCGAAAGAGATTCTCGCCAAAGCCTTTGCGCACGGTGGTTTTGAGAAACCGCGCAGGAATAATTTGGTCGGTGTCCACGCTCGCCACATTGAGCGGAACGCAGGTGGATGTGAGTATATTTAGTTTTTCCATAATTACAAAAATTGTCGTGGGTCGGTAACTTTGCCTGTGATGGCAATGGCGGCGGCAGTGAGCGGGCTTACCAACAGTGTGCGTGCGCCAACGCCCTGCCGTCCTTCAAAATTGCGGTTGGAGGTGGAGGCGCAATACTCGCCGGCGGGCACTTTATCCTCGTTCATAGCCAAACAAGCCGAGCAACCGGGCTGGCGGAAGGTGAAACCCGCCTCCTCAAAAATTTGCACCAAACCCTCCTCGCGGGCTTGTTGCTCAACGGTTTTGGAGCCGGGCACAAGGTAGGCAAAAACGTTGTCGGCTTTCGTGCGACCCTTGATAATGCTTGCTGCGGCGCGAAAATCTTCGATGCGTCCGTTGGTGCAACTGCCAATAAAAACGTAGTTCACTTGCTTGCCAATCAGTTTTTCGCCTGCTCTAAAATTCATATATTCTAAGGATTTAGCGTTGGCAGTTTCAAGTATTACTTCATCTATTCCCATACCCATTCCCGGATTGGTTCCGTAGGTGACGAACGGCTTAATTTTTTGTGCATCAAACACATATTCTTGGTCAAACGAAGCGTCGTTGTCGGTATAAAGTGTTTTCCAATACTTCAACCTTTGGTTTAACTCATCGCCGCGAGGGGCGTATTTTTTGCCCACTACATAATCAAAAGTAGTTTGGTCGGGGGCAATTAAGCCGCCGCGTGCGCCCATTTCGATGCTCATATTGCACACGGTCATCCGCTCCTCCATACTCATATTGCGGATAGCCTCGCCTGCATATTCGATGAAATAGCCTGTGCCGCCGCTCACGGTGAGTTGCGCAATGAGGTACAAAATCACATCTTTTGCCGAAACGCCCGCTTGAAGTTTTCCTTTAACTGTGATGCGCATTTGCTTGGGTTTGCTTTGCAGCAGGCACTGCGTAGCCAATGCCATTTCCACTTCGCTGGTGCCTATGCCAAAGGCAATGCAGCCAAAAGCGCCGTGCGTGGCGGTGTGGCTGTCGCCGCACACGATGGTCATTCCGGGTTGCGTCAATCCCAATTCGGGACCCACCACGTGCACAATGCCGTTGTAGGGGGTGTTGAGGTCAAAAAGCGTGATGCCGTTTGCCTTGCAATTTTGGCGCAGGGTTTCCACCGCTTTGCGCGATGCCTCCTCGCGAATGGGCAGGTGCTGGTTGAGCGTGGGCGTGTTGTGGTCGGGCGTGGCGGTAACCTGTTGCGGGCGAAACACAGGGATGCCGCGCCCACGCAGCGCCTCAAAGGCTTGCGGGCTGGTAACTTCGTGAATCAACTGCCGGTCGATGTACAACACATCCGGTCCTTCGGGTATGGATTCTACGATGTGTTGTTGCCAGATTTTGTCGAAAAGGGTGGTAGCCTGAGTGTTAGTATGGATGGGTTTTGACATAAAAATGTATTTCAATAAGTTGCAATATCTATTTTGTTGTGAGGCTCAATAGTTATCTAAATCGTGTTTATTATAGTGTATTTGAATACCATTTTAATAAATCTCTTAGCCTACTTACTAACAAATACACCTTGGTATTAGGGTTGGCATTTATTGGCTCTGTTCCCGTTTTTGTATGTATATTATCTAAATTTTGTGCACGAGTAATAGCATCTGATTCACTTCCTGATTTTAATATAATATCAACTATTTGTGTGTCGCCGTGATTGTAAGCAAATTGAGTAGAGGAAGTTCTGCCTTTATTGATAATTGTTTCTAAAAAAGAATAAATATCTCGTCTTGAAATTGGCGTATTTGAATTGACATCAACAAAATGTAATAATAACCACAGTTCAAATGCTTCATTACTATACGCAATTTGTACATTTTCTTTTGCTCCTATTTCAAATGCTTCTTTAAATCTTTGAGCATTGCCTTTGGACTTATCTAAATCATCTTTATCAAAAACAGCCCAAACTTCATCAATCGTCTTACCTGACTCTTTATACAAGTTTTGCTTTTGAATAATTGCTTGTTCTACAACACCTTTTGAGTTTCGTCCTATTCCAACAGGATGAAGGAAAACAGTATCATTAGGATAAATCTTTTCAAATTCTTCCTTGAATTTACCAAAATAATAAGGCTCTGTGCTTTCATCTTCGCACACTATAAGAAACAAGTGAGGATATTTTCGCCACTTGATTGTACGGTCTTCTGTATCTCGTGTTGCCGATTTATTTACTTTTCCTCTTGTTGCCATTGGATATTACGAATAAATTTTTGAAATTCTCCCAACACTGGGATAGCACCGTATCGCCCCTCTATGTATCTCTTTTCCTTATCGCTATCGGGTCTTTCTTTTTCAGAAACAAATTCTCCATTTTTTTCGCCAAAATAAACAAAATCAGCAAGAGAAAAAATCTCTGTACTTTCCCATTTGTTTTTCTCTGCAAAATATATTTGGTCTCTACGAAGTTTGGCATAACTCAACAAATTAGTGTCGTGTGTGGCAAAAATTAATTGGGCATTGTTAGGATTACTTTCTTTATTCAAAAAAAGTTCGATAGTGCTAAGGGTCATAATGGGGTGGAGTTTTGCCTCTATTTCGTCAATAATGAGCACTCCACCATTAGCCAATGCCCACAAAATAGTACCACTCAAATGAAATGCTTGTATTGTTCCCGCAGATTCCCTTTCGCGAAAATTCCACGATAAAGCATCTTCGGTGTTATTGGTAGAAGAATCATATATTTTGTGTTTAGAAAATACTGTAATTCTCTGTGTTTGGATAGTAGGATTTAATGCTTCAATTTTTTTCTCAATTTCAATATCCATAACTCCTAAACAAAGGGAAGACATATATTGCTTTATTTTTTCTTCATATTCATTCCAAAGTTCAAATGTGCTAAAATTTTTGTCTGTGTTTAATCCATCAATCATATTGAAATTTCTAAACCATTGCATAATAATTTTTGCCTCTTCGATATTTAATATGTCGCAAGTAGAAAGAAATAAAGCATTTGTTCGTGTTGCTTCAATAGCGGCATCAATAAGTTTTTTTGTGCCATTAAAACCCGAACCAACATCTATAATTTCATTTTCTCGTTCAAACAAGTTGACTTCTCTTCCTGTAGCCTTGCGAAATAACCATTCTTTTTGAATTTCATTGGCATTAAAAGCAAAGCCATAACGATAGCGATTCTCATCAATAACAAACAAAATTTCAAAAGTTGTTGGTTTATTAACCCAATCATTTCGCAGAAGAAAAGGGTCATAAGGAAGTTTTGTCGTAGAAGCGGTTCGTGCCGAAATATGGATAATCTTGTCCAATAGGCTCATGGCTTTGAGTATATTTGACTTACCACTTGCATTTGCTCCATACAGGGCAATAGCATTTAGCGCATTATACTTGTTATTTTGTATAATGTTCTGTTCGTGGTCTTTCTGTTTTTGGGCAGGAATAAAACTCAGGGTTTGCTCTTCCCCGATAGACCGATAGTTCGATACTTTAAATTCGAGTAACATAACTTATTTTGAATAATTTCTGCAAAGATAAGCGTTTTTATTCAAAAAACAAGCGTTAAGATATTTTTTTACCTATTGACCATTGAAACGGCAAACTCAATCGAATGGTAAAATTTCGTCCCATGTTGTAAATTTCGTCTTGCTTGTAGCGCGACAAATGGTCGTAATATCTTTGGTTGAAGATGTTGCTTGCCGCTGCGTTGAGTAGGACTTTTTGTTTGCCAAAATGAAATTCAAACGCCACGCCGGCGTTTACCAAATTGTAGGCAGCGGTTGTTGTCTCGTATTGGGCAACGCGATTTTGGGCAAATGAGTATTGATTTTGTAGATAGACGGAAAAATTTTTGAGGAATTTTTCTCGTGAAAAACTTGCCCGTATGGTTGCATTTAACTTTTGCGAAGGCATCAAGGGCAAAGCGTTTTGTTCCGCATTTTTGCCAAAAGCGCCGCTGTACGAGCCTTCCAAATGTAACCAGTCCAAAGGGTGCGGGTGAAAATGAAATCCGGTTTCGCCGCCATAAAGGTAGGCATGGGATTGGGTGTAATTGTAAATGTGCACCTCCCCAACCCCTCCAAAGGAGGGGCTTTGTTCTCCCCCTTCGGGGGAGTTAGAGGGGGCTGGTTGTAGGAAAATATAATTGCGAATGTAATTGAAATAGGGGTTCACAAAAAGTTCAATGTGCTCATTTTTGTAGTCCAGCGAAACGTCTATTTGATAACTGTTTTCGGTTTTCAAGGCAACGTTTCCTATTTCGTAGCGGTTGGTGCCTTCGTGAACGCCGTTGCTCAGTAACTCAAACATATTGGGCGCGCGGTATCCCGAAGAGAGATTTGCCCGCAGCGCAAAGTTTTTTGCCAATTGCTGATAAACGCCTGTCGAAAAATTGAAAGCCGTATAAGTTTTGGAAAATACAGGAAAATAACCCTCCTCGTTTTCGTTGCCGTGCTGTTTTCCGTTGATGTGCCGCCCATCCAAGCGCAGACCTATTTGCCAATACGATTTTTCGGTATAATAATAGTCGGACATCGCAAACAGACCCATATCAGAGGTTACGGCATTGGGAATTAATAATTCTTCGCCGCTGTTGCTGTTGGTTTGATACAGCGCCTGACTGCCGACTGTTAGCGCCCAGCGGTCATTTAATTTGGGCGAATACCATTTTACATTGTAGGATATGGTGTTTAAATTCATATCTAATGCTGCGGTTTTTGGGTGAACAGGGGGGTTTTCCTGTATGGGGCGAACACATAGGTTCGCCCCTACGTCAAATTCTTTGCGATTGTTGAAAATGTAACCTACGTCAAACTTTAATTTGGATTTATTGTCAAAAAAAACTGTATTTTCTGAACTGATTAAATGGGTGGTCAAATCTTGATAAGGTAATTCTGGCTGACGACTTTTTGTTACTGATTCCGCATTTTCTTCTATTTCCGTTAAGCCGTATTGTTCATTCAAAAAACTGTATTTGAGCGAACTGATAAATTTTTCGCCGGTGTATCCTAACGAAGTTTTGAAATCGCCGGTGTGAAAACGACTGTTGGGCACAACCGCATTGTTGCCGTCTTTGTAGTCTTTGTGCGTGGTGTATCCGCCAAAAGCGTTCCAATGAAGGCGATTTTTGGAAAATTTAAAAGCGCCTGTGTTGCGCCAACCATTTGTATTGCTGTTGTATTCCGAACTGAGTGCGCTCTCTATGCTGTTTTCTTTGGCATAGCGCTCGTCGGAAAAATACAACACGCCGCCCAAAGCATCACTGCCGTACAAAAGAGAAGCGGGACCTTTGATGATTTCCACCTGTTCGTAGCCGTGCTCGTCCAAGCCCAAGCCGTGTTCGTCGCCCCACTGTTGATTTTCGATGCGAATGCCCTGCGAAAAAACAGCAATCCGGTTGCCGCTTAGCCCGCGTATAACCGGCTTGCCAATGCCTGCGCCGGTACTGAAATTGCTGATTCCCGCCACTCCCGCCAACTTCTGCGACAGCGACAGTCCCTGTGTTTCCGCATTATTGGCAAGACTTAATTGGGCGACATTTGCCACGTTCTCGCCTTGCAATTTGGAACTGTTGCCCGAAATGACCACTTCCTGCAAATCAAAATGAGAAGGCTCCAAAAGCACGATTGATTCATTGTGAGGCGTCAGTGTGCCCAAAAACGTTTTATATCCCACAAAAGAAATCTGCACAAGCACAGCCGGATTTTTGGTGTTGATTGAAAAAACGCCGTTTTCGTCGGTGGTGGTACCTGTTTTTGAATCTAAAAAATAAACATCGGCACCCACTACCGCCTGTTCCGTATCCTTGTCTGCCACTTTGATTTGGTATTGTGCCAACAGATTGAATGGCACCATACAGAGCAACAGTATAATGGCAAAAGTTTTCATTTGAACGAGGCATTTGGGACAATAACCCGAAATAGTGCATGCAATGCCCGAAATACTGTAACCCGCCGGAAGTTTTGGAATGTTCAACGGCTCGTCTATACACGAAATTGTTTCGCACTTCAAACAACGAAAGTGCAAATGTTCATCATGGTGCTGCCCTGCTTCACAACTATGACACAAAGCGTAATAGGTCTTCCCATTTTCGCCGATAATTTTGTGCACTTTTCCGTCGTCGCAAAAACCTTGCAACACACGATATATGGTTACTCTGTCCATTTTGCCCTGCAATTGTTTTTCAATTTCGTCGTGACAAAGTGCGGAATAAGAATTTTCCAACAAATTCATTACCAATTGTTTGCTCTTGGTATTTCTTTTTTGCTTATCCATAAACTGATATTTTTATGGCTGCAAAGATACGATAATAATTTTATATTGCAACAATGTTGCAATAATTTTTTTGATAAAAAATGTTAAAGTACCGAACATTAAAGTATTACTTTAACACCTTCCCCAATTGTTTTACTAACATTATATTGTGATTTAGACCGCAAAGATACAAGTTTTTTTCAAATATCATTCAAAAATCATATTAAAATATGATTTTTCAAACAAATTCTGTTCTTAATAAAAAACCAAGCACCAATTCGCAAAAAATTGGTACTTGGTAATTATTCCCCCTTTGGGGGTTAGGGGGTGGTTATTGTTTCACCACCTTTGCCACCCGATTGCCCACCTTTACAAGGTAAATGCCTGCCGAAAGATGCGCAATGTTAATGCTATTGCCCTGTAGAGACGTGGCGTGCCGCGTCTCTACCAACGTGCCATTCACATTGTAAATTTCCACCTTGTCCCCCGCATTTAATTCTCCACTCTCAATTCTCAATTCTCCATTAGTAGTGGGGTTGGGGTAGATTTGCAGGGGTGTAAGGTTGGGCACTCCCAAAATGGCTGTGGGGTTGTTGCCATTGATAATATACACCGTATCTTTGTGGTAAAAAACAATCGTGTCTTTGTGATAAATCACTACCGTGTCGTGTGTTACAATATAAAGCGTATCTTTGCGAGGTGCTGCAGGCGCATCGCCGCCGCCCATACGAAACACTGCCAACGAATATGTTTTTATGCCATCATTGGCTGCAGTAATTGTGATGTTAAATAAATTTTCGCCTACATTTAAACTTTGTGTGCCTGCACCTGTTACGCTTTTTGCATCTTCGGCGGCGGCGGTAGCCTCTATGTTGATGCTGCTTACAGCCGAAGGCACTATTAAGGCATAGTTAGTAATACTGGCGTCAAACGCCGGCGAAATACCGTAGTTGGTTACTTTTAAGTTGTTCAAACCATCCGCAGTCCATATATTAAAAAAATCACGCCAAACGAGTGCTGCTTTGTATAATGATGCTGTACCGGGCGGCACTACTAATTTGCACAGAATTTTATTTACATCTTCAAAAACATCGCTGCTTACAGACAACGGATTAGTCCAACCTACGATTATTTGTTGTAACTGGGTGCAACCGGAAAAAGCAAGACTTCCAATACTTCCAATACTTGTAACGCTGTTAGGAATGGTAACAGAGGTAAGACCGCTGCAACCGGAAAAAGCACCATATCCAATGCTTGTAACGCTATTAGGAATGGTAACAGAGGTAAGCCCGCTGCAATCGGCAAAAGCCCAATCCCCAATGCTTGTAACGCTGTTAGGAATGGTTACAGAGGTAAGTCCGCTGCAATTGAGAAAAGCCCGCTCTCCAATGCTTGTAACGCTGTTAGGAATGGTAATAGAGGTAAGACCTCTGCAACCATAAAAAGCACCATCTCCAATGCTTGTAACGCTGTTAGGAATGGTAATAGCGGTAAGCCCGCTGCAACCGCCAAAAGCAGAACTTCCAATGCTTGTAACGCTGTTAGGAATGGTAACAGAGCCTTTTCCAGCAGGACATAAAATTACGGTATCTTGTGCTTTGTTGTAAACAACACCGTCTATTGAACTATACCGTGTATTGGCGTTATCTACATTGATAGCGGTAAGTCCGCTGCAATTGAGAAAAGCATAACTTCCAATGCTTGTAACGCTGTTAGGAATGGTAACAGAGATAAGCCCGCTGCAACCGTAAAAAGCCTGTTCTCCAATGCTTGTAACGCTGTTAGGAATGGTAACAGAAGTAAGACTGCTGCAATAGAAAAAAGCAGACTGTCCAATGCTTGTAACTCCACTATTGATGACCAATGTCTTAATATCAGCGCGGGAAGAAGACCAAGGTACGTCATAATTTGACATTGCCCCTATGCCGCTAATGGTAAGGGTACTGTCGGCGGTGTTTAGGGTAGCAGTTACGGAATTAGTTGGAGTGCAACCACTATCTTCACCACAATATCCACAATCCCACGTTTGTGTTTCTGCAAAAGCATTGCAGGTTAGCAGCACTGCTGCTACTGAAATAAAAAGTTTTTTCATAATAAATAAAATAAAAGGGTTAGAAATAGAAATTAAACTAATATACACACATAAAAATAACGTGGATTAACCTATCTGTGTTCAGGTTTCCACGCCTATACCTCTAACAAGTTACTCCACGCCGCTCACGCGGCGTTTCACTAACTTACTCTTGAGGTAAAACCCTTTTTACGGGGTCTTTTGTGGAAATTGAACACAAGAATATAGCAAACGCTATTTTATATGTCCCTCTTACTATTTAAGAGGCGTTGTTTTTCATAGGCAAAATAAATTAAAAAGTTAATGTGAAAAATACTGTGCTGCTATGTGATTATTGGTAATGTAGCGAACTAAATAAATTGGGCAGATAATTTACCGTCATTTTCAAACATTTTGTAAATACGTTTTGATATGCGGTTGACCAATTCTTCGCCCGATATAGCAGTCTTCAAATCACGGTCAAATTCATCCTCGCCCAAGTATATTTTTTTTGTAGGACGTATAATCTGCCGCACACTACCATAAGTTTTGCGGGCAACTCTCGGTTGTTCTAATATCATAGTGTCCATAAATTTTAAGAATTATAGGTTTCAAAATATCTGCAAAGGTAGGAATGTTTTTTTGAATTGCAAAAAAATTACCGTATTGTTAATTCTTATTATTTCATAAAACAACACCCCTGTACATCAATGAATTACCACAATAATAGTAATCCATTTTCTTTGTATTGTTCAAACATACTATCCTTGCTGATAAGTGCCATTTTGTACACAATGGACTGACAAATTATCATTCTATCAAAAGGGTCTGCGCCCCAAAAATTCACTCTCTGTAATTTTACCATCCCCTACTTCGGTAAAAGATGCTTTACCTGCTAATATCCCAATAGGTCTGTTAGTTACAGACGACAACGGATAGATGGTATTTAACAAGTATTGTATTACCTCTATTTTGCTGCCTGTGTCTAATCCCGATAATGTTTGCATATAACCGTCTGCAACAGGGAAATGCGGTCTTGTATAGGTTGCTGTTGGCATAACATTGAGTTTGTAAAGTGTTGTAAATTCATAGATGGCTTTCTACAAAAAGTAGTCCGCAAATATAAACATTTTTTTGATATTCAAAGTTTCATCCAATAACAAAGGTAGGAATGTTTTTTTGAATTGCAAAAAAATTACCGTATTGTTAATTTTTTTTGAGGTGCTATTTTTATGACTGCACATTCAAGCCTGCGGGACAAGATATTATACATTAAAGTATTACTTTAACACCTTCCCCACCGCATCCAAAAAGGCTTCCACAGAGGCTTGCACTATGTCGGTGTTGGCGCCGAAGCCGTAGTGTAGCACGCCCTTGTATTCTACCGACATATTCACTTTGCCAATATCGTTGCTGCCGCGCGTGATGGCTTGGATTACAAAATCTTCTAAGCGTATTTTTTCTTTGACGATGCTGCGAATGGCGTTGAGCGAGGCGTCAATGGGACCGTTGCCAAGGGCGGCTTCGGTGAAGGTTTCGCCGCGGTAGTTGAGGCTCACGGTTGCCGTAGAATAAAGGCTTTTGCCGCACACCACTTGCAGGCTAATCAGTTGTATGCTCTTGTTGATTTTCTTTTCCCTATCCACCAATACCAACAAATCGTCGTCGTTGATTTCTTTCTTTTTATCTGCTAATTCCAAAAAGCGCAGATAGACTTCATCAAGTTCTGATTTAGAATACTTTATACCCAATAAGTTAAAGCGATGCTTTAAGGCTGCGCGACCGCTGCGTGCCGTGAGCACAATGGACGATTCTTTGATGCCTACGTCCTTGGGGTTAATGATTTCGTAGGTTTCGCGCCGTTTGAGCACGCCGTCCTGATGAATACCCGACGAGTGCGCAAAGGCATTGCGCCCCACAATGGCTTTGTTGGCTTGCACAGGCATACGCATCAGCGTGGACACCAAGCGGCTGGTAGCCATTATTTTGTGCGTGTTGATGTCGGTGTAAAGCCCCGTTTTTTTGTGGCATTTCAAAATCATAGCAATTTCTTCGAGCGAGGTGTTGCCCGCGCGTTCGCCAATGCCGTTGATGGTAACCTCCACCTGCCGCGCACCGCCGAGCACGCCTGCCAGGGTGTTGGCAGTTGCCATTCCCAAGTCGTTGTGGCAGTGGGTGCTCAGGATTGCCTTGTGGATGTTGGGCACGTGCTCGATGAGGTACTTAATTTTTGCGCCAAACTCGTGCGGCAGCGTATAGCCTGTGGTGTCGGGGATATTGATTATGGTTGCGCCGGCGGCAATTACAGCCTCTACCACCTGTGCCAAATACTTGTTGTTGGTGCGACCGGCATCTTCGGCGTAAAACTCCACTTCGTCCACCAAATTGCGGGCATATTTTACGGCTTTGACGGCACGCTCCAAAATTTCTTGGGGCGTAGAGTTAAACTTATACTTTATGTGATGCTCCGAAGTTCCAACGCCTGTGTGGATTCGCTTGAATTTTGCAAACCGCAAGGCTTCGGCGGCAACGTCAATGTCTTTTTCGACAGCGCGGGTGAGTGCACAAATAACAGGCGTGCTCACGGCTTTGGAAATCTCGACCACCGAGTTGAAATCGCCCGGACTTGACACCGGAAAGCCTGCCTCAATCACGTCCACGCCCAGCGCTTCAAGTGCTCGCGCCACCTCAATTTTTTCGACGGTATTGAGTTGGCAGCCGGGCACCTGTTCGCCGTCGCGCAGGGTGGTATCAAAAATATGAACTTTTTCTTTCATTTAATCTTCGGTATGTATAGATTTGATTTTGTCCAATCCCAATTCTTTGGCAGAGATTTCGCGCATTTCCACTTTGCGGATTTTGCCGGCAGCGGTCATCGGAAAATCTTCGACGAATTTCCAGAACTTGGGGATTTTGAAAGTGGCAATGCGCCCTTTGCAATAGTTGAGCAGTTCTACTTCGGTGTAGTCAAAGCCCGGTTTGCGGCGCACCCACGCCATTACCTCTTCGCCATATTTTTCGCTGGGAACGCCAATCACTTGCACGTCCAAAATGCCTTCGTGCCGTATCAAAAAGTCCTCGATTTCTTTGGGCGAAATGTTTTCGCCGCCGCGAATAATGATGTCTTTGATGCGCCCTGTGATGGACACGTAGCCCTCGTCGTCCATTACGGCGATGTCGCCGCTGTGCATCCAGCCGTTGCTGTCAATCACTTTGGCGGTGCCTTCGGGGTCGTTCCAGTAGCCTTGCATCACTAAGTAGCCGCGTGCGCAAAATTCGCCGCGCTCGCCACGCGGCAAAATAACGCCTGTTGCGGGGTCAACGATTTTGATTTCGACGTGCGGGTGCACCGTACCCACGGTTGCCACTCGTTTTTCGACAGGGTCGTCGGCAAAAGTCTGTGTGGAAACGGGCGAAGTTTCGGTCATCCCGTAGCAAATTGTGATGCCCTTCATATTCATTTTGTTGAGCACCTGCTCCATAGAATCGATAGGACAAGGCGAGCCGGACATAATGCCCGTGCGGAGTGTAGAAAAATCGTATTGGTGAAAATTGGGGTGTGCCAATTCGGCAATAAACATGGTGGGCACGCCGTAGAGCGAGGTACATTTTTCCTCCTGCACGGTGCGCATCACCAATTCCGGCTCAAAAACCTCGCCGGGAATGACCATACAAGCGCCGTGCGTAACGGTAGCCATATTGCCCAGCACCATTCCAAAGCAATGGTAGAACGGCACAGGGATGCACACGCGGTCGTTTTCCGTATAAAACATTCGCTCGCCAATGAAAAAGCCGTCGTTGAGCACGTTGTGGTGGGTGAGGGTTGCGCCTTTGGGCAAGCCCGTTGTGCCCGATGTGTATTGGATGTTCACCGCATCGTCAAAACTCAACGAGGCTTCGCGCTCGGCAAGTTGCTCGTCGGTAATGGCTTTGCCCTGCTCCAAAAATTTGTCCCAATTTCTGCCCAAAATCACGGTGCGGTCGGGGTAGGGGCAGTGCAGGCGGATGGTGTTCAAAATGTCGATGTAATCCGTTTTTTTGAATCCCTGTGCGGTAATCAGCAGTTTCACGGTGGATTGTTTGAGCACAAATTCTGTGCCTTCCATTTTGTACCCGGGGTTGAGGTTCACCATAATGGCGCCCATTCGCGCGGTGGCAAACTGCACCAGCACCCACTCGTAGCGATTGGCAGCCCATATCCCCACGCGGTCGCCTGTCTCAATTCCCGCTGCCATCAAGGCTTTGGCGACTTGCGTGGTCTGCTCCCAAAACTGCTTGTAGGTGGCACGATAGCCCTGTTCCACCACCACCAAAGCCTCGCGGTCGCCGTGTTTTTCTACTATTTCGCGCAGCGCCTCGCCAATGGTTTGTCCTTTGAGGGGGATATTACTTGCCCCATTTGCATAAGATAATTTTTTCATTTTGGTTGATTTTTAGATAAACAAACATAAAAAACGCTGCAAAGGTGGAACACTTTTTTTTATCAAATAAATCAAATTGCATTAAATAACACGGTGTTCAAAATCAAAAATAAGTTATTAAATTATTGTAAATCAATTGTTTGATAAATTATTTTTATGGTTTTCAAAGTGTGTAATTTTGTTTTTGAATGTGAAAAATGCGAAACATTTCGTAGAAAAAGATATTAAAAAATTTGCATTCTAAAAAATAGTTACTAAATTTGCCGCGAAATTTGTAAATGAAAAATTTAAAACAATAAAAAGCGTAGTTAATACGCACGATATAATACATATAGGATAGCGTTTTGCTATATTTCGGCTTTCAGAAAATTCGACCTTTCAAACAAAGCAATACAAGGGATAAGTAAAATGCTCGCAGAGATGCGGGCTTTTTATCTTGTATACTGGTCGTCGAATACCTCTGAAAGCGGATATTTAAGTCCGCTTTTTCTTATGTGGATACCACAACAAAATAAGGGTATAATTGCCTTCCACCCTTACAAACAATTATCAACGGGGGCAAAATAATTTAATTTCTAATAATTATGAAAAGAAATTATGTGAAAGTCGCCTTTATTGGCGCAATGGCAACCGTAATGGTTGCGACAACAACTACTCCTTGCAATGCAGGACTGTTTTCAAAAACGCAAGAACAACAACTTGAAAAAGCGCATCAAAAAGAGTACAAAGAGCGCAAAAAGCGATTTGAAAAAGAGGGGTGGAAATTGTCGGGCAATGTCCACACCCTTGACGTAGCATTGTTGGAATTTTACACTAAACTCAACGATAAAAAAAGCCAAAACACGCAGTTGGTGGGGCAAGTGTCGCAGTGCAAGTCCATCAATGTGTGCCGTCAGGCGGCTATCAACAACGCCATTACCTCATACGCCAGCATTGCAGAATCTGCGGTAAAGGGCAAAATAACATCGGACCTCAACGCCGATGCCATTGCGCCGGAGGCGGAGTTTGATAAAATGTATGCCGCCTACGTCAGGAACGTTAAGACAGAAATCAAAGGACAAATTACCGAAAGCTTTGCGGTGGTAAAAGACAAGGGCGATGGCAATAAAGAATTTGAGATATACTTTATTATCAACGAAGAGCAAGCGGCGCTTGCACGCAAGCGGGCAATGGAGCGCGCGCTGAAGGAAACCGAGATGGCGCAGGAGTATGCTCGAAAAATCGAAGAATTTGTTAATGTACCTGTAATTCCCGAATAATGCAAATAATCAAACAATATCTATTCGCAGGGTTACTCGCCGCGGCGGGCAGCACTTGTGATGCCCAAATGCAAGCAAAGCCGTGGATAGGCAACGACTTTCCGCCCGTAAGGGGGCAGTACGAATACCGCAAGGCGCACGGCGATACCGAAGCCGCAGCGTGGCTCCAGTTGCAACGGGACTTGTGCAGCGGCAGCGGCGTAACCGTCAAGGGAACTGCTATATCTAAAACGGAATTGAACCAAAGTACAGGCGCAGAGCGGGATTTACTGCGCACCGATTTTTCAGTAGAATGTGGCGGCAGCAAGGTATGGTGCCACAAAGTGGACGAATGCACGCAAGACGGTAACTACCATGCGCTGTACGAGATTTCGCGGCAAGGCGACTTCAAGCCCTACTTTCCCAAGTATAAATTGGTGGACGTTTATAGCAAGCCGCTTGCCGTTGCCTTGAGTTTTGTGCCTTTTGGTGCGGCACAGTTCTACAAGGGCAATTCGGGTTGGGGAGCGTTCTTTTTGGTGGGCGAAGCATTGGCTATAGGTGGTGCGGGCTATGCGTGGTATAAGTCCGATTCGTATTACTCCGACTTTGCCAATAGCCACAATTCGGCAGACAAAGCCGACTACAAAGCATTGTCGCAAACCTACGAAACGTTGTTTTATGTGGCAACGGGAGTAGCAGGCGGACTATATCTTTCGAGTTTGTTGCACGGTATATTTGCCGACGGCAAACGGCTAAAATATGAAGTTGCCTTTGCGCCTTACGTTGTACCGCAAGCAAAAGGCGTGGCATTGTCGTTGAACTTTTAATTGCAAAAACGAATGAAAAGAATTACATTTTTATTGTGCTGTGTGCTATTGGTAGGCAGCGCGTGTAGCCGAAAGGAGTACAATACCTCTGCTGCTATTTATGGTGTGGTGATTGATAACGAAACCACCGACCCCATTGGCGGTGCTGCGGTGGTGCTTGCACCGGGCGGCAAAACCAAAACCACAGGTAACGATGGGCTTTACGAGTTCAACGATTTAGACCCTGCACAGTATACTATTACGGTGCAAAAAACGGGTTATCAAACCAACCGTAAGACCATCACGGCGGTGAGCGGCGAAAGCACGGAGGCGAATATTTCGCTGACAAAGAGTAATTAATCAATCAATAAACAAATGAAAAACCTCATTTTCACCTCATTTTCCAAAACAAAACAACCTCAGTAGAGGACAGGTAAAGCAGAATAAACAACCTCATTACCTAATTTTAATGAGATAATGAGGTTGGAATAAAAACAACAATATACGTGCTACTGAGGTTGTTTTGTAAAAGAAATGAGGTGAAAATGAGGTGATACAATAAATTAATTTTAAAAGTACAAACAAATGAAAAACATTCTTTATTTTGCTGTAGCCGCAGCGTTAGTATTTTGTGGCTGTAAGAAAGAGGTAAAAACTGCCACAGGTAGTATTTACGGTGTGATTGCTGACAAAGCCACAGGCGAGCCGGTGAAGTCGGCAGGGGTGGAATTGCAGCCTATTGGCAGCAAAACCGTTACTGGCAGCGAGGGGCAGTACGAATTTGCCAACCTTGCGGCAGGCGACTACACCCTCAGCGTAACCAAAACGGGCTACGCCGACCTGCTCAACTATGCCATTAAAGTAGAGGCAGGCAAAATCAACAAGGGCGATGTACAAATAGAGGTTTTGCCGCCCTCGTTGCGCGTGGTGGATAACAATCGACAAGACATAGATTTGCTCGACTTTGGCAGTGCCGAAGATGATATAACGCGCGGTTTCAATATCTTCAACGATGGCGTTGACCCGCTTGAATGGGAAATCATAACAACCAGCGATTGGATTACAGAGTTGAGTAAAACAAGCGGTACGCTGCAGCCAGGCAAAACGCAAGGCATTATCGTTACCATTGACAGGGACAAATTGTCGGGCGAACGCACCACCACTGTGCACGTTACATCCGACAACGGAAGCAAGCAAATTATGGTGAAAGCTGTAGGAAAAACTGCGGCAGCAGTAAATACGCTTGATGCTACCAACATATCAAAAGAAATGGCTACGCTCAACGGTGAGATTATTACCGTAGGAATACCGCGCTATACCGAGTGCGGATTTGTGTATGACACTTTGCCCACGCCAACTTTGACGATTAGCACTGCCAAACTAACGGCATCCATAACCGAAAACACATCATATTCTGCCGATGCATCAGGACTTACGCAAGGAACAACCTATTACGTGCGTGCGTATGCTATTAACAAAGTTGACACAGCGTACGGAGCACCGAAAAGTTTTACAACACTATCTGATTACGTGGTGTTAGCCTCGGATGGTATTGCCGTACAAAAAACAGACATCAGTAAACGTTCTTATTGGGAAACGGCGAATTCTATGTGCGCCTCATCCAATATAGGTGGTAAAAATTGGCGATTGCCAACCACAGCGGAATTAGCGGTATTATATAATAATAAAACGGCTATTGGAAATTTTTCTACTGATAATTATTGGAGTTCTGTTGGTTCAACTTCGCGCAACAATACTTACAACAATCGTCTTGAGTACTATTACGATATTTTTAATTTTAGTTCGGGAAGAACGGGATCAACAATGATATACTATTACAACTTAAATGATGGCACAAAACATGACCCCTACGACCCGCAATGGTGTGTCCGCTGCGTTCGCACTTTGCCATAAAACAAAAAAGGGGTTAAAAATTATGAACAAGAAAGATAAGTATGGATAAATTGGATTTCAAAAAGTATGCTTATTCTCTAAGTGCAGAAAGGCTAAGACTGACCATCTTTCCCACGGAAAGATGTAATTTCCGTTGCACCTATTGTTGGGAAAATCACGAGCAAGGCACCATGTCGCAAACAACGGTGGAGGCTATTAAAAAGTTGTTGAGTTACCGAGCACCCACACTAAAAGCGTTGGATATTGAGTGGTTTGGCGGCGAGCCACTGTTGGCAGCGCATATCATTGCCGATCTTTCTGCCCACATTCAACGCTTGCTCACTGCCTATCCTGCGCTTCGTTACTCGGCAGGCATAACCACCAACGGCTACTTGTTGAATGATGCTGCGCTTAGCAAGTTTTGTGGTTTAGGCATTACAAATTATCGTATTGGGTTAGATGGCGCTCCTGAATTTCACAATGCAACACGCAAATTAGCAACTAACGAAGCCACATTTGAGTCCATTTGGAGTAATCTATTGAGAGCCAAAGCAAGTTGTTTGGATTTTTCAATCACGCTTAGTATTAACTTTTTCCCTGATAATTACTCGCAAGCCATTTTACCATTATTGAAACGCATAGAGGAAACTTTCGGAGAAGATAAACGATTTTTCTTATATTTCAAAGCCATACAGCGATTAGGAGGCAAGAACGACAAACAAATAAGCTGTATAACGTCTCGCGAAGAAAATGATATTATTCACCAACTAAAACAATTTGTAAAAACGCAACAAATCATCGAATTTAATCCTGTGGATTATGTATGTTTTGCCGCCGAGCCTAACGCAATGATTATTCGTGCAAATGGTGATATTAACAAGTGCATAGTGGCTTTGAATGCCCCCTATAACAACGTAGGAAATTTGAATGCAGACGGAACAGTAAGTATAGACAGTGAGAAATTTTTGGCTTGGTCAAAAGGTTTTCAGCAGTTAGACACACTTTGTATTAGATGTCCAAATAAATTTATGAAGTAAATTATTTTTTCACGGCGCACCAGATGCCAAAATAAATCCCAAGGGTATGGGTGAATGTTATGTTTCAATTATCTAATGTTTCAGTGGACGACCACGGGGTAGTCAATTTAGGGGTTGATTTTGAAAATCACGAAAGCAACTTTCCGCCGATATGTGGCTGCGTTGGTTGTTAGTCCCGCTTGAACTATCCACTTGAATTTTATTTGAGTGGATAGTTTTTGTAATTGTTATCTGTCAATATTATTAATAAAAAAATTGATTTATGAAACGAAAATTATTTATTTCTTTGGTTCCCTTTTTAATTTGTTTTTCATGTGAACAAACAAATCAAGATGCTGTAAATAGCGTAGATAGCCTCAATCAAGAAGCGTTTGAATTACGTGCCAACAAAGAGTGCGCTATCCAAAAAACGGAGAAAGTGTTTGACTTGATAAGTAAGAGTTGTCCCACCTATAAACGCGGGGAAGCAGTGGCGTGGAATAACTTGGGTATGGTGTATTTTTTAAGCAACGAATACGATACCGCTAAAAAATATATTGAGCAAGTTAAAGGCATATCGGAGAATTATCCAAACAAAGAATTAGAGGAAGATATTGCCAATATAACATTGGCAAGCATCTATCGTTATGAAAGAAGACGTGACAAAGAAATGCAGGTTCTTTGTGAACAATTGCGTTTATTCAAAGTACCGAAAGATGATTTACATTCGACTTTTAACACAAATGAATTAGATACATTTAGTCAGCAAAGATATTACTATGCCCAATCTGAATTTTACTTGGAATTGTTGGCGGTCAAAGAAGACAAATTTACTAATTTGAAAAAATCTTATGATAATCAGATATTTTCTCCTGCCTATTTAGATACCTTTCAAATGAATGAAGCATATTACAGAAAAGCATATAATTATTACAAACTATCATGTAGCACTAAACTGCCAGAACAAAGCGATTATATGAATAAGTGTTTTTCTGAGTTGAAGTTGTGGCTATCTTGGTTATCTATCACTAAATCCCCAAAACATGTGGCTAATTTTTATGAATTTTATAGTAGATTGATTAACGATAAAAATTGTGCATTTTTGGTGGAAAAATTTTGTGACGACGAAAATTATATCTGTATCAAAAAAGTTTTAATAGAAAATGTAGGTTGTAAGAAGAATATAAGTCTGGATTCTTTATCTTTGCTCTTATTAGAAAAGGCTTCATCTATGACTGGCATTAGTAAATTTGATAAAGCGTGGTACAATTTACAGTTGGGCAATTATTTTTACGCCCGTAACAATGTTGCAAAAACAGATGAATGGTATAAAAAGTATTCCTCATTAGAATTGGACAACGTAAACAAAACGGGGAATAGTTTGAGAATATCCAAAAACAGGAATGTTGGTTATCAGGGATTCTTAAAGAAATATGTAAAATTTTATTCACAACTTCAAGAGGTATTCCAAAAAGAAGCGGATGACGAATTTCATGATGATGAAGTTTTTTTGAATCAAACAATCAGATTACAGAGTCTTTTACAATACGAAGAAACAGCACGCAAAAACGCAGAACGAAATACTTCTGCGTTGATGGTATTCATCTGTATTCTATTGATAGGTATAATCTGCTTATCTTTTTTTTACATAAAAAAACGCCGATTCATTTTGTCGCTAATGAAAGCAACCCCTGATGGTATTATGCTTTTAATTCAGGCAGAAAGGGAAAAAAGAGAGAAAAAAATATTTTTTTCATACTTTAAAAAAATTTTCAAGGTGCTGTTGTTTTTAGGTATTGTAGCATTTTTATTGTATTTTATCTTTTTTTGTTGGAATATTCTACGACATCATAATGAAGTATTGAGTTTTATTTCAATAATAATAACCATAATAGGAATAGTACAGACTGTATTATTCCGCGTTCGCCTTAGGTTGTAGTGCGGGGCTGCAAATTGGTAATTGGTCAATCGTTCTTTGATATTTTAGTTCACACCAATTTCATTTCCACAGCGGCTCATCTTGCCAATTGGCGGGGAAGCCCATTGCCCGTACATCTATGGTGGGGTATTTGGTAAAAAGTGTATTTAAGCGTTCGCGGAAAGTGTGTGTAGGATTAACAGTATTGAGAAAATAAAC
>BNTQ01000032.1 GCA_025996715.1 Bacteroidia bacterium
GGGCTTTCGCCGTCGTTGGTAACAAAGGCGCGGGCTGCCAGATTAGGCTCAGCCGCCGCTGCCATTTGCGCATCCGTAAAGCCGCCATAGTACTGCACCCCGCCGGCAAAATCAAATGGGCGGGTGCTCAGGGTCCGTTGCACGTAGGTGTCTTTGGTGCTCACGTAGCCGTTGCGGTAGGTGCCCGCTGCCACATACACCTTTTTGATGTAGTGCTCAAAGCCGGGCCACAAAGTTTTGCCGCGTTTTACAAAAATATGGTACTCTTCTATTTGGTGCAGCAAATTTGCCAAGTCGGCGGCATTAGCCCACGACGAGCCATCCCGACTGCCGCTGCCGCCGGGCTTCACATAAATGATGCCCTTGTCGTCGGCAGGCTTGATTTTGGCAGGCGCTGCCACGCGAGTAGCGGGCAAATGCGTCTGAGGCTCAATGGCACCCAAGTTGGGCAAGTAGCCAAACTTGACGCGGTCTTTGCCCAAAAAGTCCTTTGCATCATAAATGTCCCTATAATCCATAGCATAGTGCACATTGGTGCCGGCGTAGGGCAAACTGTCGAGCACATTTTGGTTGAGCATTGCCTTAGAGGGGTCAGCCACCACAGCCGCAAAAGTGGTGTCTTGCAAAGCCAAGTGCGGGTAGTAGTAGTTGCTGCCGCCGTGTTGTATTTTGTCGTAGCCGGCGGCAATGCCGTTCCAACCCGTTGCACCAGCACCTGTGCTCACGCCCATCAAGTTGTTGCGCATGCGCAAGCCCGTGGTGGCAGAGGTAGCGACTACGGTACCGCTAGTGGCAGCGGTGTAGGATACTATAAAACCTCCGTAGGGTGCATACACCAAATTGTTGGTAACAAACACGCCCTGCGTATTGTAGGCGAGCGTATCTGCCGCCACTGTGGGGATGTTGGGGCTGCTGGTAATGGCCATTTGCGCCCAAGCCAAGCCGTTGAGGGTATAGTTGTTGAACACGGTATTGCCCGAAACATATATTCTGCCAATAGGCGCATATATTTCAACACCGGTGGCGTTGGTAACGTTAAGGGCGGTGGTGCTCACCATGCGGTTGTGGTGTATCAAATTGTTGTAAACACGTGACTGGGCAGTGGCATCATTGACGCCTGCAAACACAGCCGAGCGCAAACCGGTTTGGAGACCCAAGTTGTTGTAGATGTGATTGCCCTCTATCAAGGCGCGTGTATTTGCCCTGCCCATGTAAATGAACACATGCTGGTTGCGCCCTACGTTGATGCCCGCGGTGCCGGTGGTGTTTTCGTAAACCTTGTTGTGGGTAAACTCTATGTTGCCATAGGTGTTTGGGTAGTAGTTGCCAAAAGCCGCTATGGTGCGCGAAACGTTGCCGTAGAAATCGTTGCTGTCCACCACCGCGGTGCGGTTGACTATGCTGCGGTAGAGCGCCACGCCGCCCACATTGTAGTCCGCTGTCCAAGTGGCAACGTCGGCGCCGCCGCCGGTTACAAAACCGCTATTGTGGTGTATTTTGTTGTGGCGCAACAAGATGTTGTGGTGCATTTCTAAGAATACACCGCCGCCGCCGCCGTTGCTGCCGGCAGTGCCCTCACTGCTGGCTACATTGTCGTGTATATTGTTGTGGTGCAACACCGTCCATGCATTGCCCGCACCCAAAGTGTCGGCACGCACAAAGGTAGCCGTTTGTCCAATAAACAAGCCGCCGCCCAGCAGGGCTTTGTTGTGCATTATATTGTTGTAAGCCAGCGTTACACTGTCTTTGGCGTGCACATACAAGCCGCCGCCGCGTTGATGTTCCACCGTGTAACCCCCAATGTTGCCCACAGTACTATTCACAGTAGTAGAAGCAGTATTGGCATGCCCCCCCCGAATAGTAAACCCATCCAAGTGGTACTTGTTGCCGTTGGTGCTGTCGCTGATGATTACTACGTGGTAGGCGCTGTCGGTGGTTAGTTTGCCGTAGAGCACGGTGGGGCTGTTGTACAAGCCGCCGGCTGCGCCTGCCGCCAAAAATTGGCGGTGGGCGGTAGTGTTGTTGGGGTCGCCGGTGGTGCTGGTGAGCGAGGCGTCAAAGCCGCCATAGAACTTAACATTGGGTGCCCACACAAAAGTACTCATACGGTTGCTGTTGCCTGCCGGCACGCTGGTGCCGGGGGCGCCCACATAGTAGGTGCCCGCCTTGGCATACACCGCCTTCACAGGCACCGCAGGTGCAGCGTCGTTATAGGCTTTAATATCCCTAACTGCTCGATGCAAATTAGTAGCATTTTCCCAAGTATCACCCTTGCCTGTGCCGTTGTTGGTAACAAACAAAGTACCCGCAGCGCTGGGCTGTATTTTGGGTGCAGGGTCAAAGGCGTAGGCACCGGCATCCAAGCGCGCAGCGCCCTCAACAAAGCGGCGGTTGCCCACAATGTCGGTGGAGTCGCGCATATTGTAAGCCAAAACTAACCTATAGCCGTAGCGCCATGGCCAACCGTTGCCATATATGGGTCCTGGACCACCAGTGTTGTAGGAGTCTATGTCGTCGTAGATGCCCCAATTGTTGGCAAAAGGCAAACTATAATCGTTGTTCAGCACAGGATAGGAGCCCCAAGGCAAGACGTTGCTGCGGTCGCGGTCGCTGAGGTCGCTGCCCACAGGATTAGCAGCAGGCATACGATAATTGCTGATGTTGCTAAAGACTAAGAAGTAGTATTGCATGCGATCTCCTCCGGTGGTAGCCCCAAAACGTCCCCACGAATTGGCATCGCCCCACACAATGTTGCTGGAGATAGTCACACTATAATCGCCGGCGTTGTTATTGTGGTAGGCATTGATTTGCGAGGCATTGGGCGCCGTGTTGGCAGCCACAGTGTTGTTTGAAAACAGAATGCCCACGGTGGGGTTGCCGCTGTGAGTTCGGCTGATAAACACACCGCCGCCCGCCGTAATAGCCGCATTGTTGCGCACTAAGTTGTTGTAGGCAACAATGGCGCCGCTGACAGGCTGTGTGGTGAGCAAAAACATACCGCCGCCATAGGCCGCACGGTTGTTGTAGAAACGGTTGTTGCCCACAATGTACCTGCCGGTAACGCTGGTGGCAAATTGGTGGCTAAAATACGCACCGCCGCCGCCGATAAGATGGTTGCCCGTAGTCTTATAGTTAATGTTGTCGGCAAAAGTGTTGTGGGTAATTTGTTTGATGCCCGCCGTGTTGGTGTACGAATAGAAGCCCGGCGCCTCATCGATGCGGCGGTTCACAGCGGTGTTGTTCACCGTGCGTCCGTTCACAAAGGTGAAGCCGTCGATGGTGGTGGTGTCGTTGTCGGTGTAGGTGCCGCGATTCCATGCCCACAAGGTGCCCACGTGGCTGCTGGTGTCGCCGGCTCTAAGGGCGGCGTCGAGCACGGTGGGGCTGGCTTGGTCGGCTGCTATAAAGGCACGTGCGGCAGGATTGGGAGTAGCCGTTTGCTCAAGCGTAGCAAAGCCGCCATAGATGCGCACGCCCAGCGGGAAGTCAAAGGCACGGTCGGCATACAAAGTTTGCGCGTAGGCGTCTTTGACGCTCTGGTAGCCGTTGGTGTAGGTGCCCGCAGCCACATACACGGTCTTCACATAGCGCTCAAAGCCCGGTAGCAAGCCTTGCCCGCGCTTCACATTGATGTTGTATTCGTCAATGGCATGCAATAGGTTGGCAAAGTCAACAGCATTGCCCCACGAAGAGCCGTCGCCGCTGCCGCTGCCGCCCTTGTTGGCATACAGCACGCCCGCAGCCGTGGGCACAAATTGAACAGGCAAAGCCGTAATGTTAGCGCTGCTGGTAGCGGTGAGCGTTTGGGGTTCAATAGCCCCCAAATTGGGCAAGTAGCCAAATTTGACGCGGGTATTGCCCAAGTAGTCCACAGCCTCATAAATTTCCCTATGGTCTCTACCATAATACAAGTTGGTGCCTGCAAAGGGCAAACTATCGAGCACGCCCTGCGCAATCACATAATCCTCCACATTCGCATTCATCGCAGTATCCAGCAATGGCACATTAGGGTGATAGTAGTTGCCGCCGCCGGTGGTAATTTTGTCGTATTCGGTGGTGAAACTGGGATTGGTGATGGCACCCAAATTGCGGTTCATCAAATTGCCACGCACAATGGGGATGGCATTGGTGCTGCTAATGTAGCCGCCTGTGCCCACGGGGCTATAGGCTATATTGTTGGTAACAAAAATACCGTTAGAATTGGCATTGAGCGTGTCGGCAGTCCAGGCGGGCACCGCCGCACCGCTAATGCCTATTTGTGCATAATTATTGGGCGAATAGTTGTTGAACACCGTATTGCCCGAGGCATACATTCTGCCGCTGGTGACTAAGGCGAGACCGCTGGCAAAACCGCTGGCATTGGCAGTGGTGCCGGTGAGGCGGTTGTGGTGCACTATGTTGTTGCGCACAGTCATTTCGCCGCCTGCCACATTGCCCACGAGCAGTGCACCGCAAGTGTTGGTGGCAAGGGTGGTGGTTTGTCCCAAATTGTTGTAAACATGGTTGCCGTCCACCACATTGCGCGAGGTGTTGAGGGTTTTCCAAATAAACACCGCCGCGTTGCGCCCGTTGGCTAAGGTGCGGTTGTTGTACACCTCATTGTGGGTAAAGGTGAGGTGCGACAGCCCCTCGTTAGTAGCGTTGCAAAACGCACCGGCATATTGTCCCACATTGTCGTAAAAAGCATTGCTGTCCACCAACAATTGCACACCCGCCAGCGCGCTCCGTTCGCCTATGCCGCCGGCATTGCCGTTGTTAACGAGGGGGTCGGGAGCACCGGTGGTATTGTGGTGAATGCGGTTGTGTTTAAATGCCGTATGCATAGTAGATTGCAGCAGCACGGTGCCGCCATTGGTTACAGTGTTGTTGTGAATGTTGTTGCGCAGGAATGTTACCCAAGCATAGTTGCCCTGCACACCCAAGGTGTCGGCTGGCACCAATGCGGTGGCATTGCCCACCGACACTGCGCTGCCCATCACGGCGGTGTTGCCGTAAATACGGTTGTAGGCAAGCGTAACGCTGTCTTTGGTGCGGATATACACGCCGCCGCCGTATTGGTGGTGCACGGTGAGACCGTTCACCGCCAGGGTGCCATTGTAGGTAGCATTGCCGCCGCGTATGGCGAAGCCGTCCAAGCGGTAGCGGTTGCCCGGGGTGCTGTCCACTATGGTAACCACATGATACACGCTGTCAAAAGCGGTATTGGTGGGGAATCGGCCGTGGAGCACGGTGGGGCTGGCGTATTCGCCGTTGGCGGTTGCGCCTGCGGTAATCCACGAGGCGCGGGCGGTGGCAATGTTAATGGTGCCGGTTTCGGTGCCTGCAAATCCGCCGTAGAATTTAACCCCCGGCGCGAGCGTGAAACTGCGCAGGCGGGTGCTTGTTAAGCCATCGGGGTTCACCACTTCGTAGGGCGAAGTCAAGGGGTAGTAGGTGCCTGCGGCAACATACACTGCCTTTACCTTGCGGCTGGCGGCAGCGGTGTCGTTGTAGGCTTGCAGGTTTTGCGTTACCCACAATAGGTTGCCTATGGCGCTGGCAAAACTCCTGCCATTGGCAGGCAAGGTGGCGCCGTCGGTGGTGTTCACATACAAGATGCCGTTGGCATCGGGCAGTATGCTGCGCTGGGCAGGGTAAAATTCGTAGGCGCCTATGTCAATAATGTCGTTCACGCGGTCTTTGCCGGCGAGGTCGCGGTTGCCGGCAAGGGCAAAGTTGGTGTTGGTGGCGTTGAACAAGCCGCCGTTGACAGCCGCACCATCCGACAAGGTATAGTTGTTTGCCGCAGTGTCCACAAACAGGGCATTGCCTGCGTTGCTAACATTGAGGCGGTTGTTGGCAGCAGTGCCGCTCGGCACGGTTGCCGAGTTGCTCAGGTTGTAGTTGAGCACAAGGTTGTTGGCAGTTGGCATGCTGCCTATGCGCGTCCACGAGAACCGACCGCTGCCATATACTATATTGTTTTGCACCAAAAGGGTATTCGGTATATTGGTATTGCTCACGTTCAAAGTCAATTGCACCGCGCCTGCGCCTGCGGCTGCAGGAGCAGTGTTGCCCGCAATGGTGTTGTTAAAAAAGCGTACTTGGTTGGCAATGCCGGTGCCCCCCGTCATAATATATACGCCTGCACCTGAGGTGTCGGCACCTATCACTTGGTTGTTGTACACCAAATTGTTGTAGGCAACTATTTTGTCGGCGTAGGCGTTGCTGGCATACAAGTGCAATCCGCCACCATACACACCCGCGTTGTTGTAGGCACGGTTGTTGTAAAAGGCGAGTTTGCCATTATTGTCGGCGGCGTTTATCATGGCATGAAATCCGCCGCCGGCGGCAATGTTGGCGCCAAATTCGTTGCGGTTGTTGCGGAAAGTGTTGTTGGCAATCACCATCGCGGGCTGGTCGGTGCCCAAAGCG
Organism: Bacteroidia bacterium; assembly: GCA_025996715.1. Taxonomy (GTDB): domain Bacteria; phylum Bacteroidota; class Bacteroidia; order Bacteroidales; family UBA932; genus BNTQ01. The sequence goes on from BNTQ01000032.1 coordinate 6,415, forward strand.
CCGCCTATCCACAAGCCGCTGGCAACGGTTCGCACCAGCGCACCACGCTTGGCGGTGTGGCGGCCGTTTGCAAATGTAAAGCCGTTGATTTCGGTGCTTTGCTTGCCGTTGTAGGCAGCAGTGCCCCATTGGGTGAGTTGGGCGGTGAGGCTGCTGGTGTCGCCGTCCACCACAGCAGCATTCAAAATAGTGAGGCTTTCGCCGCCGTTGAGGATGAAGGCTCTGGCTTCGACAGGCTCAGCCGCCGCCGGTGCGGCGGCAAAGCCGCCAAAGTATTTTACGCCGCTGCTAAAATCAAAGGCACGGTTGTGCAAGGGCTGCGCGTAGTAGTAGTCGCGGTCGGCAACGTAGCCGTTGCGGTAGGTGCCGGCGGCAACATACACGGTGTCGATGTAAGAGGTGGTGAACACGCCGCGGGCTACGCCAATGTTGTAGTAGTCGAGGTTGTGCAGCACTGTTGCCAAGTCGGCGGCATCTGCCCACGACGAGCCGTCGCCGCTGCCGGTGGCAGTGGCGCTGGCATACACTATGCTGCTGCCTGCGGCAGGTGCTATGCGCCGCGAGGGTTTGATGCGGTTGTTGGTTACTGCATTCACCGTAGCAGGTTCAAAGGCGCCCAAGTTGGGGCGGTAGGCACCGGCAGCAATACGGTCGTTGCCGGCATAGTCGGTAAGGGCAGTGCCCTGGAACAAGGGCGAGCCGGCGTAAGGCAAACTGTCCAAAAAGTCGCCGCTCAGGCTTGCCAATGCGGGGGTGGCTATCAGGTTTGCCAAAGTGGTATCCGCCAAGGGCGAGGCAGGCGAATAGTAGTTGCCCACAGCCGCGCCCAAAACATCTTTGTGATAAACATTAATGGTCAAACCGGTAACCGCAGCGGCACCCCAGTTGCGGCTCACCAAGTTGCTGCGCAGCAGCACGTTGCCGGCGGCGCCGCCATTGCCTATCCATCCGGTGTTGTTGGTGGGGTCGGGTGCATACACTATGTTGTTGGTTACATAAAATCCCGGCAAAGTGGCCCAAAGATTGATTTGCCTATCGCCGCCGGTGTTGTTGAACACCGCATTGCCGGTGATGTAGAACGTGGCAACACCACCGCCATAATAAGAACTCGCGCGCAAGCCCGAAGCACCCGCAGTAGCGGCAGTGCGGTTGTGGTGTATCAGGTTGTTGCTCACCGTAGTGAGCGCATTGCTGTTGTTGTGGATATTCACTGCTGCAGCATCGCCCCATTCGTTTGCCAAAATAGAGGTGGTGCTGTTGTTGTAGATATGGTTGGCATCCATCACCACTTGGCTGGCACCACGGTGTCCCAAGTGCACCGCCGAGCCGAGCACATTAGCGCCGGTGGCTTGGTTGTTATATACATCGTTGTGCGTAAAGTAGAGATTGCTGGGCACAAGGGTGTTGAGGTCAATGGCACCTGCCCCATTATTCAAAAAGCGTGCGTTGCCGGAGGCAAATGCACTGCCGCCGCCGGCGCCGGTGTTGGTGTTGTTGTAGAATTGGTTGCTATCCACCACCATGGTGAGACCTGCAATAGAGGCAGCCTCCTGCACAGGATAGGAGTAGTAGCCGCCACCGCTCACAGTATTGTGGTGAAAGCGGTTGCCTCGCAGCACAGTGTTCATGGTGGGTCTTGCGGCTAAGGCGGCGCCCCAGTTGCGGTCGCCGGTGCTGGTGTTGTGGTGCACATTGTTGCGCCACAGCACTGTCCATGCTGCGCCGTTGCCCACAGTGTCGGCAGGCAAGCCGGCTGCGGCTGCGGTGGTGGTGTAGGTGCCTGCGCCTATAAATATGCCGCCGCCGCCGTAGGCGTTGTTGCCAAATATGTTGTTGTGCGCCAGCAGCACGCTGTCTTTGGTGCGGATGTAAACGCCGGCGCCCATTTGGTGGTATTGGTTGTAGCCGCCCAGCATGTCAAAGCCGCTGTAGTTGGCGTTGCCGCCGCGCACACCAAAGCCGTCCATGTGGAATTTGTTGCCGGGCAAGTTGCTCATAATGCTCACCACGTGGTAAACGCTGTCGATAGCCGCTGCCTCACGCTTGCCGTAGAGCACGGTGGGGCTGGTATATTCGCCGTTGGGGGCATTGGTAGCAGTGAGGAAGGGACGCGCGGCAGGCGTAGCCTCCGGTGCCGTGGCGGAAAATCCGCCATAGAATTTCACATTGGGCACCCAGTTGAATGTCCACTCGCGGTTGAGGGCGGTGCCGGGGCTGCCCTCGCCAATGTAGTAGGTGCCGGCTTGCACATACACTGCTTTCACTTGATTGGCAGCAGTGGCGGTGGCATTGTGCTGCGGAATAGCGTTCATCACCGCATATAGGTTGCCAATGGCAGTGCCCCACGACGAGCCGTTGTCGGTGCCGGTGGTGGTTACATACAATATGCCGGTGGTGGCTTGGGGCTGCAGCGTAATGGCGGTAGGCGGCGTTGAGCCTTGCTCGTAGGCGCCTATGTCCACCGTGTCGGCGTGCACGCGCACATTGCCTGCCAAGTCGGTGGGCAAAGCCGCAGCATAGTACTCGGCACCGGCGTTGTAGGCCGGGTTGCGGGGCGGGGCGGCTTTGAGCGTAAAGTCGTTGTTGGCATAGTCTGTAAACACCGCGGCAAGGGTGGCAACCTTGTTGTTGGTGCTTGCCGCAGGTGTAAACGAAGACGGTACCACATTGTAGATATTGTTATTGAAATTGGTAGTAACGGCGGTAAAATTGCCATTGTTGCCCCAAGGCGTAAGGGCAATATCGTTCATTACAATGTTGTTATAGACCGTAAATCTATTGGTGGTGTTGTTGTTGGAATAAAAACCCACTTCCAATCCTCTGAGTCCGCCGGTTGTATTTTTGGTAACGGTGTTGTTGAAGAACCGCACCAAGTTGGCTATACCACCACTCGACGAGATATAGACGCCTGCCCCGCGTTCGGCAACAACAGCAGTCCCAATGAGCGCATTGTTGTGCACCAAGTTGTTGTAAACCACAAAATTGTCGGCAAGGGCGCCGGTGGCGCTGTAGAGTGCCATGCCGGCACCCACGTAGGTGGCAGCGTTATTGTAGAAACGGCTGTTGCTGATTTCGATGGTAGCGGCAGGGTTGCCATCGATTTGGGCCAACAAGCCGCCGCCGCCGGTGTTGGGGGCTGTGGCACGGTTGTCTTTGTAGGTGTTGTGGCTAAGCACAATTTTGCCGGCCAAACTGTTGAGCACGCGCAAGCCTGCACCATACACAGTGGTGATGTTACGGGGCTGCGTGGGTATGCGATCTGTTTTGATGCGTCCGTTCACTATGGTAAAGCCGTCCACCACGCTCAGGCTTTGGCTGTTGTAGGCTGCAATGTCCAATTGCACCAATTGGGCGGTGTGGCTGCTGGTGTCGCCTGCCGTTAGGGCAGCGTCGAGCACGGTGGGGCTTTCGGTGCCATTGAGCACAAAGGCTCTGGCTTCGACAGCCTCCGGCGTAGTGGCGTTGAATCCGCCATAGAACTGCACGCCTGCGGCAAAGTCAAAGGGGCGGTTGTACCAGTATTGCTGGTAGGTATAGTCGCGGGTGGCGGGGTAAGGGTTGCGGTAGGTGCCCGCTGCCACATACACTTGGGTGATAAATTTGTTTTTGGCAGCCACGCTGTCGGCGCCGCCGCGGGCGGCGCTAATGTTGTATTCGTCAATCACGTGCAGTGCCGAGGTAAAGGCAGCAGCATTTGCCCACGACGAGCCGTCTTTGGTGCCTGTGGCAGCCTCTTTGGTGTAGAGTATGCCGCTGGCATCGGGTTTGATGCGGGTGGGCGGGGGCACAGGCCTGGCGGCGCTGCCCACCGCAGCGGTGGGTTCAATGGCGCCCAAGTTGGGCAAGTAGCCGGCGCTCACGCGGGGCTTGCCGGCGTAGTCGCGGGCAGCAGCGGTGTATATGTAGTTGCTGTTGCTGTGTTGGAACAAGTTGGTGCCTGCGTAGGGCAAACTATCCAACACGCCCGGGCGCAAGGCTGCCAGCGCAGGGTTGGTTCTCAGGTTAGCCAAAGAGGTGTCTATCAAGGGGGGAGTGCTGGCAATGTAGTAGTTGTTGCCTATGCCGGTGTAGCCCGCGCCGCTACCGGTGCCGGCTTTGTTGTAGCCCAGCACTATCGTATTGGTGGGGATATTGGGCACGACGATGCCGCCGTAGTTTTGGCTCACCAAGTTGGCGCGCAGGTACAGATTGTTGGGGGGGTTGTTGGAGTGGCCAATGAAGCCGGTGGCGTCGGGGGCATACACTACATTGTTGGTAACAAACAGGCGCTGATCATTGGTGCGCAGTGCCACTTGGCGGTCGCCGCCGTAGTTGTTAAACACAGTATTGCCCGTTACAATCGCCGTGTCGCCGGCAGAACTCCAGCCATGAATAGCCAAGCCCGAGGCGGCACCGTAGTTGGTAACGGTGGGATAGGCTGCTCGGTTGTGGTGAATGATATTGTTGCTCACAGTGGTAATGCTGCGTCCCATGCCGCTAATGGATACTGCTGCCGAGGCATAATACAAAGCAGAGGTAGCCGCCGAGCGGTTGTTATACACATGGTTGGCATCTATGTGCACAATGGCTTTGTTGTAAGCAACATTATTGCCGCGCGAAACATTCACCGCATAGCCGTAGGGGCTGCCGCCGGTGCTGCTCACAATGTTGTCATACACTTGGTTGTGGGTAAAGTAGAGATTGCTCTGCAAAGCGACGTCGGCACCTTCGCCTCTGCCCGACACAAAGCCTGCATTGCCTATGGTGGCGGCGGTGCCGCCCGTGGCCGAGGTGTTGCTGTAGATTTTGTTGCTATCCACCACCAAGTTGAGACCCGGCACCGAGATGTATTCTTGCACTATGCCGCCGTGAGGCTCGCCGGCGGTGGTGCCGGAGCCGGATATTATGGCGTTGTGGTGAAATAAATTGCTGCGCAAGGCGGTGTGCATAGTGGTTTGCATATTCACAGCAGCAGCGCGGGCGAGAGGGGTGATAGGGGCGGAGACACTGGTGGCAGTGTTGTCGTGAATGTTGTTGCGATAGAGCAACACCCAGCCCAGGCCGTTGCCCACAGTGTCGTTGGCATTAGCAGCAACGTATGCGTAGGGATTGTTATAGTTGCCTATGTGCACGCCGGCGCCTATATTGGCGGTGTTGCTGTGGATATTGTTGTAAGCCAGCGTAACACTGTCTTTGGTGCGGATATACACGCCGGCGCCGTAGGCGTTGTGCACCACGTAGTTGTAGGGCGTCAGGGTGGTGCCGGTGGTGGCGGCGGTGGTGCCGTTCGCATTGGCACGCCCATCCTGCACAGTAAATCCGTCCATATAGAATTTGTTGCCGTTGGTGGTGTTGGTCAAAGCCACTACGTGATACACGTAGTCGTCGGCGCCGGCGGCGCTAAATTTGCCGCTCAGCACGCTGGGGCTGACGTATTGGCCGCTGGCGGCGCTGTCGGCTATGAATTTGCGGTGCACCAAATTGGCAGGGTCGCCGTTGGTTCTGCTCAGGCTGTCCACAAAGCCGCCGTAGTACTTCACGTTGGGTGCCAAGGCAAAGGTGCGGCTCCAGCGCAGGGTGGCGGCTGCCGTTACATCGTTGGGCGGCACGGCGTAGTAGGTGCCTGCCTTCACATACACTGCCTTGATGGGGTCGGTGGCAGCGGCAGCGGCTGCTTCGTTGTATTGGCGCACCGATTTGCCGGTGGCGGTGTAGATGTCGGTGGGGCTTGCCCAACTGCTGCCGTCGCCGCCGCCGGCGGTGCTCACATACAGCACGCCGTTGGTGGGATTGAGTCCCAAGGCAACTTCCACTTCGTGGGCGCCTATGTCAATTTGCCCTGCCTGGCGGGCATTGCCGTAGAGGTCAACGAGGGAGTCGATGCCCAACAGCGTTTGTATGGCTGTGTATTGGGCATTGTCGCCCACATCCACAGCGCTGCTGCCTGCAGCAATGCGGTAGTCGCCGTTGGTGGGCAAGGTGGGCCAGGGCTGGGTGTTCACCATATTGAGGTTGGTGCCTGTGGTCGAAGGAGTGCCGTTGGTAACATTGTTGGCAACGTAAATACGGTTGGCGGCATTGCCATTGTTGTACCAAGGCGTGCCGCTGCCCCAAATGATGTTGTTGACAACGTAAATTTGGTTAAAAACAGTGTTGTGGTTGTAGCCCAATGCTACTTGGGTGCCCAAGCCGCTGCGGGTGCTGTTGCCCACTATGGTGTTGTTTTGTAGTCTCACCTGATTGCTGCCGGTGCCCCCATAGTTGTAAAAAACATTGAGACCACCGCCGCCCAAGCCGACTCCGTCGGCGGGGTTGAGGGCTTGGTTGTTGTAAATCAAGTTGTTGGCCAACACAATGCGGTCGGGAACCTCGCCGTCTGAGGCATATATTTTGATGCCGCCGCCTGCGCGGGCTATGTTGTTATACACACGGTTGTTGCTGAGCACGGCGCGCGAGATGTTGGCGCTGGCGGTTTGCATATACAACATCAAACCACCGCCGCTTTGACCATAATTGACCGTAGCCACTGCGGTGTCGATATTATTTTTGAAAGTATTGTGGCGAATGTAGAAGGTAGAGTTGCGGCGGTTGTTGTAAATGTACATACCGGCACTCTCGGTGGCGCGAACGCTGCTGTTGTCCGGCACATTGCGCCCGTTCTCAAAGGTGAAGCCGTCCACCGTGTTGCTGTAGGCGGCGGGTAGGGCGTTGTCAAAGGTGGCGCTGTTGTTGTGGGGGTTGGCGTTCCAATCCCACAGGGTTGCCACGTGGGGGCTGGTGTCGGCAGCGCCAATGGCAGCATCGAGCACGGTGAGGCTTTCGCTGCGGAGGCCCGCGCGCAGGGCGGGCGTGGCTTCGGGCGTAGTGGGGTCAAAGTTGCCGTAGTATTGCACCCCGTTGGCAAAGTCAAACGAGCGCATGTGCAAGCCTCTGTTGTAGTACTGGTCTTTGGTGCTCACGTAGCCGTTGCGGTAGGTGCCTTGCGCCACATACACCGCCTTGATGTAGTTGCCGGCGGTAATGCCCGCAGCGGCGTTGCCGCCTTGCTTGGCAGTCAAGTTGTATTCGTCGGTGGCGTGCAGCACGTAGGCAAAGTCGGCTTCGTCGCCCCAAGCGCTGCCGGTGCCGGTGCCGCCTTGCTTAGTATATACCACGCCGTTGGCGTCGGGTTGTATTTTGGTAGGCTCCACAGTGCGGGTCATTGTTGCCGCGTGCGTGTCGGGTTCAAAGGCGCCCAAGTTGGGCAGGTAGCCAAAGGCTACGCGATCGCGTCCCAAGTAGTCTTTTGCTTGGGTGTAGAGGTAATTTTTGTCCCAATGGTACAGCAAGTTGGTGCCGGCGTAGGGCAAACTATCGCGCAGCGAAGCGCGCAAGTCGGCTTTGCTTACGTCGGCCACAATGGCGGCACTATCGCCTGCAAAGGGATAGCCCGGGTAGTAGTAGTTGCCGCCGCTGTAGTGTTTGTAGTAGGTACCGGCAAAGCCGCCGTAGGTAGTGCCGGCGGTGTTATCGATACTGCTCAGGTTGTGGCGCAGCGTGGTCTTGATGCTGTTGGGCAAGAGAGTGTTGTGGGTGATGCCGCCGTGGCCCGGCACAACCGAGTAGGTGATGTTGTTGCTAACTCTAATTGTATCGGTGGTTGCCCAAAAACCTATTTGCGCCACTTGCGCACCGGCTGCGCGGTTTTCAAACACCGTGTTGTTGGCTACATAAAATTGGGCGGCGGCGGCTAAGCCCAAACCGCTCGCTATACCATCGCCCGTGCCGGGGCTGGCGCCCGCGTAGGTGCTGCGGTTGTGGTGAATGATATTGTTGGTAACGCTAAAATACATATTACCGGGGTAGTTGCCGCTCGTCCATAATTTCATACCCACAGGATTCATACCAAGATCATTAGCAGTAGCATTGTTGAGATTGTGGGCAGCCGTGTTGTTGTAGATATGGTTGCCGTCGATGGTTGTGTACACATTAAAAGCAGACGTGCCCGGAAAGCCTTTGTATATATGCACTGCCGCTATCCTGCCATTGGCGGTGCTAATAGAGGTGTTGCTGTGCACCACATTGTGGCTAAAACTAAGATGGCTTTGAGTCTGGTCAACACAGAAAGCAGAGAAGTGATACGCGCTGTTGTTGTAGAAATAGTTGCTGTCCACCGTGAGGGTCATCGCCCTTTTGACGGTGAGAAGACTCTGGTTTAGGTGTAAATCAATCATGCCGCCTGCGTTGTGCATGGTTGCACTGGTTACATAATCGGCATGGTTGTGGTGAATGTGGTTGTGCTTGACGTTAGTGTTCATCATCATATTGAGTGCCAAGCCGCCGCCGCCGGCAATGGTGGCACCCAATATAATGTTGTCGTGTATATTGTTGTAGCGCAACACTGTCCAAGCATTTGCCTCGGGCAAGGCATCTGTGTTGAGCATATTCGAATTGCTCAGTATTTCGTATTTGCCCACATACATGCCTGCACCGTAGATGCTGGCAGTGTTGTTTTGTATATTGTTGTAAACAAACACTGCGCTATCGAGGGTGCGCAAAAATACGCCCCCGCCATACATGTGCGACACCGGATAGGTGTAGGGTGTAACCAGCGCAGGGGTGCTGGCAAGGGTAACGTTGGCATTGCTGGTGGCGTTGGTGTAGGTGGCACGGCCGCCCTCGATGGTGAAGCCGTCCACATAATACTTGTTGCCTATTTGGTTGTCGGCTATGGCTACTACGTGGTACACCGAGTCGTTGGTGGCGGCGGTGATTCGGCCGCTGAGCACGGTGGTGCTCGTATATACGCCCGCGGTGGCGGGGGTCAAAAATGGGCGGTTTTGGGGCAGGGTGTCGAGGTCGTTGGCAGGCTCAAATCCGCCGTAATATCTCACATTGGGCGCAAAGTTGAACGAGCGCAGGCGCAGGGTGGTGAGCGCCACGGGTCCCACTTCGGGGGCGGCGGCGGTGTAGTAGGTGCCCGCCTTCACATACACTGCCTTGATGCCCGCCGTGGGGTGGGCGGCGTTGTAGGCGGCAATGAGGTTTTTGTTGGTGGCAACCGTCATGTTGGTAGCCGCGCTCCACGACGAGCCGTTGCCGGTGCCGTCGCTACTCACATACAGCACGCCGTTGCGGGGCACGATGCCCGTGGTCAATTCGTGGGCGCCAATGTCGATGTTGCCGCCCGATATGCGGGGCTTGCCGTAGAGGTCCACCACAGAGTCGGCGCCCATGAGCGAGCGCAGGCTGCGGTGGAGCGTGCTGTCGCCGGCATCAAGGGCAACGCTGTTCACGTCGATGCGGTAGCCGCTGTCGGCAGGCAAGGGGTAGGCGCTCCAAGGCAAGGTGGTGGTGGTGTAGGTTTGGGTGCCCAAGTAGTTGATAGCCGCACCCAGAGGTATCGGAGGCGAATAGTCGGTAACGGTACGGTTGGTGTTGAGGTTGGCGTATTGACTGCTGTAGCCGTTGAACCACCAAGAGTTGCCGCCCCAAATGATATTGTTGTAGAGGTAAAAACGGTTGGGCTGGTCGCTCCAAGCACCAATAGCAAGTTGCGAGCCGCTTTGGTTGAGGGTGCTAATGTTGCCCACAATAGTGTTGTTGAGCAGGCTCACCGTGCCGGTGTTGGCGGTTACGTCATTCACACTATTGAACAGCGACACATTGAGACCGCCGCCGCTGGTGCCGCTGGTGAGGTGATAGGGGCTGGCGGTACCGCGGGGAGTTGCCAAACCGGTAGCGGTGTTGTTGTAGATAAGGTTGTTGTAGATAATGATTTTGTTGACACGCATGTCGGTGCTCAAGATTTTGGCACCGCCGCCGTAGAGGGCAGTGTTGCCATAAAAGCGGTTGTTGCTCACTATGCCTCGGCTGTTGTAGTTGGCATTGTCGCCATAGTTCCCTCCAAAGCCCAAAAACAAACCGCCGCCGCCATAAAAGGCGTTGTTGGAGTTGGGGGTGGGCGCAGTGTTGGTGTTGTTTTTGAAAGTATTGTGGCGAATGTGGGTAACAGAACCCGGCAAGTAGTTATACACATACAAGCCGCTTGCCACCGCACGCCGCGAGGCGCGTCCCTCGCGGTTGTTGCCGTTCACAAAGGTGAAGCCGTCGATAATGTTGTCGTAGCCTGCGGCGGCAGTAGCATCGTTGTAGGGAGCGTTGGCAACGTCCCACAAACTGGCTACGTGGCTGCTGGTGTCGTTGCCAATGGCGCCGTCGAGCACGGTGAGGCTTTCGCGGTAAACGCTGTCGCGGTCGGCGGGCGTGCGCTCGCCATTGTCGTAATCAATGTTGCCATAGAACTGCACGCCGTTGGCAAAGTCAAACGAGCGGTTGTGCAAGGGTTGCTGGAACCACATATCTTTGGTGCTCACGTAGGGGTTGCGGTAGGTGCCTTGTGCCACCCACACCTCTTTGATGTACTTGCCGCTGTCGATGCCCGCAGCGGTGTAGCCGCCTTGCTTGGCAGCGATGTTGTAGGCATCTATTTGGTGCAGCACGCCGGCCAGGTCGGCAGCATTTGCCCACGAAGAGCCGTCGCCGGTGCCGGTGCCGCCCTCGCGCACATACACTATGCCGCTCATATCGGGTTTTATGGGGGTAGGCTCGGTGCTGGTGCCGCGGGGCGCAAAGGCGTCGGGTTCAAAAGCGCCCAAGTTGGGCACATAGCCTGCAGCCACGCGGGACTTGCCGGCGTAGTCCACAGCGTCGGCAGTGTAGAGATAGTCGGGGTCGTAGTGCGTAAACAGGTGGGTGCCGGCGTAGGGCAAACTGTCGAGGAAAGTTTCTCGCAGTTTTGCCTTCTCGGCATCGTAGGTGCCGTCGGGTTTGAGGGCGGTGTCCACAAAGGGGTGGTGCGCTCGATAGAGGTAGTTGGTGTTGGTGGTGCCCAAGTTGAGTTTGTCGTAATTTTCATCGGGCAAGTTGGCATTTTTGCCGTCGTAACTAAACAAGTTGTTGTGCACATACATTCTGGCTTTGTTAGTATTCTGATTCCACAAATAGCCGGCATTGGGCGACCACAGCACATTGTTGGTAATGTAGTGTTGTGCATTGCTGGCATCAAACACTGCTTCTACATTGCCCTGAGGGCTAAATAGGGTATTGTTGTTCACATACACTATGCCATTGTTGCTCGAATAGCCCTTCACATACAACTCATAGTTGATGGATTGTCCCACACGGCGGTTGTGGTGCAGGATATTGTTGCTTATCACCGTACGCGAGGCGGCCACGTGGACATTAAGGGCGTAGCCATTACCCCAGGTATGCTGCAAGTCTGCTGCGGTGGTAGTATTGTTGTAGATATGGTTGCCTTCGACCACCACCTCGGTGGCATGAGCGTTGGTGCGTGCAATGCCTATCACAAAACCGCGGGCGGTGTTGGTAGCGTTGGTTGCCGCATTTTTGTAAACCGTGTTGTGCCTAAAGTAGAGGTTAGAAGGCATATCGCCTTCGTAGCCCGAGCGGAAGGCTGCTGTGCCATAGTTGGTGGCGTTGGTGTTGTTGTAGAAACTGTTGCTGTCCACCACCAAAGTTAGCCCGCGCACCGAATACCGCTCGCTCACCGGCGCGGTATAATTCTGCTCACCGGCGGTGTTGATGCTGGTGTGGTGAAAATGGTTGCCCGTCAATCGGGTGTTCATAGTGCTGTTCATGCGCAGGTCACCTTGGCTGGAGTTGTTGCGGTCAAAATTGTTGCGCCACAGGGTAAGCCACGCCGCGCCGTTGCCCACAGTGTCGGCAGCAGTTGGAGCAGCAAGGCTATTGCCAACGAACACACCGGCGCCATACTGGCCATGGTTGCTGCGTATATGGTTGTAGGCAAGGGTAACGCTATCGTGGGTGCGAATGTAAACGCCGCCGCCACAATGGTTGTGGGTGCTGTAGCCGCCCACCACCACAGCGGTGGCGGTATTGGCATTGCCGCCATGGATGGCAAATCCGTCCATATAATACTTGTTGCCGCGGGTGCTGTCGGCAATGGTTACCACGTGGTAGGCAGTGGTGTCGGCAGTGCTTACCAAGTTGTTGAACTTGCCCCTGAGCACGGTGGGGCTTTGGTAGAGGCCGTCGGCGGCGGGGTTGGTTATGAACTCGCGCTGGGCGGGGCTGGCACCAATACCACTGTTAGCCGCCATGTCGGTAGCACTAAATCCGCCATAGAATTTCACATTGGGCACCAAGGCAAAGGTGCGGCGCTGGCGCTCGGCGGCGTTGACCGTGCCGGCAAACACCTCTTGGTTGGTGGTGAGGGGAAAAAAATTGCCCTCGCCCACATACACCGCTTTGATGGGTGCAGCGGCATGGGAGTCGTTGTAGGCTTTGATGAGCGGTAGCGCTGTCCACAAGCCTTCGGCGGCGTTTGCCCAACTGCTGCCGTCGGCATCGCCGGTGGCAGTTTGCTTGATGTATAATATGCCGTTGCCGTCGGGTTGCAAGCCGGCGCGGTTTTGGTACTCGTAGGCACCGGCGTCAATGCTGGCGCCGCGCACGCGGGGGCGCCCGCCGGCATCCAAAATTTCGGCTTGGGTGATAAATGGATACAGCGAGTTGCTGCCCGCGTTGATGGCAGCAGAGGTGGCGTCTTTGAGCGTCAAGTCGGCATTGTTGGAGTTGGCGGCATCGTTGGGGTCCACAAAGAGGTTGCTCAGTTGCGCGGCGCTGAGCACCACTTGGGCATTGTTTTGTCCTGTTGCGCCGCTCACCGTGGTTGCAAAATTGTAATCGGACACCGTATTGTTGAGGCTCACATTGGGGCGAAATCGCAGCGGGTTAGCCGCAGTGCTGCCAATAATGATATTGTTGGCAAATTGATGTGCGGTGGCCGAACCCAAATAGATTTCGGAGCCTTCTTCGGTAGGGTCGTAGAGTTTATTTTTGTAAAAAGTGTTGTTGTAGAATCCCACAGGTTCGCCCACCACATAGCATCCGCCATGAGATGACCCTAAATTTGTGTTGAGGTTCAGGTTGCGGTAAATCACATTGTTGACCAATCTAACAATCATGGGTGCTCCCCCAGTTTCAAAGCCTTTGCTGTGCACGCCGCCCGCCAAAGCCTGAAATACGGTATCGTGGTGAATGCGATTGCCCATAATCCAAAGCGGCGAATACGACCGTTGGCTGGGGTTGTCGATGTCGTTGATGTTCATAATGCCCGGTCCGTGGTTGCCGTAAATATGGTTGCCACGCACATACGACGGCAAATTGGTGATGGTGTTGTTGTTGGGCGAAAATTGAAGCAACACCGCGCCGCCCAATGCCGATTGGCCCTGCCCGGTAGTAGTAAGCATATCATTGGCTGCGGAGTAGTCAATGACTTTGTTGTTGTAAATTTGGTTGTTTTCGACAGTGAGGTTGTAGGCAGTGTAGGCATAAATGCCGGTGCCCTTGCCCTCGCTCACCAACACATTGCGCGCAGGGCTGGCAATGAGGCGGTTGCCCGCAATTTCGGAATTGCGAACAAAAATAAAACTGCCGCGCACGCCCTGATTCATGTTCACACTAATGCCGGCGCCGGTGCCGGCGGTGTTGTTCAAAAATTTGGAATTGTTAACAATAATGCGGTTGCCGTTGTTTTCCGAAAAAACGCCGCTCGAGGGTGTGGGTGCCGCCCCGGTTCGCACCGAGATGCCGCCGCCATACAACACGGCACTGTTGCCGCTTGCCACCACATTGTTCACATTTATCCACGTGCGATTGTCCACATGCCCCGCTGTGGAGGCATACACATACAAACCGCCGGCATCGCCGGTGCTGCTGTTGTTCAAAAAAGTGTCGGCAGTGATGTTCAGTTGAGTAATATTGGCAGTGGCGGCGTAGGCAATCTGTTTTTCAAACGAGGCGCCGCCGCCGCGGTAGAGGAGGTTGCCGGGGGTGGCGGGGGTGGCGGGGGTGCCGCCGTAGCCGGCAATGTTGTTGCTAAATTTGTTGCCGCTGCTGTTCACAGTGATATAATAGCCGCCCAATTCGTTGTACCACAATCCGCCGCCGGCAATGGTTGCGGTGTCGCGGTCAATCAAGTTGTTGGCTATTGTGTAGGCGGCCCATTGGGCAGCGTCGTGCCCCGCCAAGGCTATGCCGCCGCCATAGGCAGCACGGTTGCCCACAATGCGGTTGTTGCGAATGGTGATGTTCCACTGCGTAGCGCGGGTGCCATTGTTGTAAACGTTAGAAATGGCGCCGCCATAAGAACCAGCAGCACTAGCCCTATTGTTGCTGATGTTGTTGCGTTCTATCACATAGCCGGCATTGGTGCCCTTGAGGCTACCATCGGTAGCGCCCCAGTAGTACAAACAGATACCTGCATTGTAAGCGGCGCGGTTGTTGGTGATTTGGCAATTGCGCACTATCACGCTATCGTAGTTGTTGCTGTAGGCGGTCAAAAATACGTTATCGTTGTTCGAAACGTTGCCCGTAATGGTATCGTATTCCATCAGGGCGTTCACATTGGCAATGTTGCGTGCATCAAAGTGTATGCGCACCACGTGGTTGTTGCTATTTTGGATATTGTTGGCAATGAGGTTGTGCGTATGTTCCACATGCGGGCTGCCGTTGGTGGGCTTGCGCTGCGGAGTGCTGCTGATGTACACCATCTCCCAGCCGGTGGTGGTGGTGTTGTTGTAAAATTGGTTGCGGGTAAATTTCACAGGTGCTCTGGTGAGGAGATAAAAGCAGAAGCCGACATTATTAGTGTTGTGGTGCACGCGGTTGCCATAGACCTCTATCACCTGCCTATCGGTGTTGTTGCTGCTGATGTCGGTGTAGGGGCGCATGTCCACCAAGCCTTGGGTGGTAGAGTTGCCATAAATATGGTTGTTGTAGAACCGCAGCGGGCGGTTGTCGTCCGACAAGGCGGCATAGTTATACGTGCCGGACACTGTGCCGTTAACGTCGGCATTAAATTGGTTCATCCAAATCGCGTAGCGTGCGCCAGTGTTGTTGTAAATTCGGTTGTTGTGAATGTCTATAAAGTTGTCAACATTCATACCCGCCATGCGCAGGAAACTAAAACTAATGGGCGAGGTATAACCCGTGTTGTGGGCAATGATATTGTCGGCTATGGTAATTTGGCGGTTGTTGCTTGCGTCGTTGGTGCCGTTCATATAGAACATTATATGGGCATTATCGTTGTTGTTTGCGCCGCTGGTGGCATTCACAATGTTGCGTATGGTGTTGCCTATTATTTGTAGGTTGGCTACTCGTGTGGCTTCGGCAACAGAGTTTTGGTCGTAGGCTGCAAAAAACGTACCCCAGCCGTAGGTGTTGTTGCTATAAGAGTTGTTGTTTTGCATGCGTATCCGTCCCAATTTGGGCCCCACCACCCCCACGCCGGCGGCGTAGGTAGCACCAAGGCGGGTAAGGGTGTTGCTTGTGAACACCAAATTGGCAGTGGTTACATTGGGCAAAAAACCCAATGCGGTGCCAAATCTACTGTCCAAGTCGGTAACGTTGCCGTGTACAAGTATCGACTGGTTGGCGTTGTTGTAGGCTTCGGTAAAAGTGAATCCATCCACCACATAGGTAGTGTCCAATGGCGAGGCGTTAATGGGCGCTCCAAAGTTTAGGTTGGGTATAATGGTCATCAGTCGGTTCACATAGCGCGCGGCAGTTTGCGGGTAGCCCACCTCGCTCGCCTGCCCCTCAAGCAAGCCACTGAGCACGGTGAGCGACACGGGGTGGTCTATAGCGCTATCGCCCGCCACAAAGCCGCCCGCCGCAACACCGCGCGCCGCCAGCGAACTTTCGGTGCCCGCAAAGCCGCCATACAACTTGATGCCGTAGTGGGGCAGCATAAAAGTGCGCCCCCTCGCCTGCGTCAGGTTGGTGGTGGTGGCATCGGCAAACGACACCGCTCCCGAGTTGAGGGCAGCGTTGCCGTTCCAGTACTGGTACTTGGGCTTGTAGGTGCCCTTTGCCACCCAAATTTCGCTCACCGTGCGCTCACTAAGCAACTGCGCCACATCGTGCGCATACTCAATAGCATCCGCCAAGTCGCGAATAGCGTTTGCCCAATCGCGACCGGTGCTATCGCCGCCAACCACATTTTGGTTCACATACAAAATGCCGCCGGTAGGCCGATAATCGCTCACATCTTTGGCAAAAGAAGTGCCAACTGTTGCAGCCGCTACGATGGCTGCTACTCCGAGGTTTTTTAGAAATTTTTTCATAGTTGTCTGTAAAAGGTTCAAAGGTTTTTTTTTAAGGTTTTTTTTTAAAGGTTTTTTTTAAGTTTCATTTTTTTCCGTAGGTTAAAACCTACGGTTATTCACATTCAACCCTACGGGTTGTTTTCATTGTCCATTGTTCATTGTTCATTGTTCATTGTTCATTGTTCATTGTTCATTGTCCATTCTCAATTCTCAACTCTCAATTAAATAATTTTCTCCACAGTGATGCTTTTTTCTTTTGGTATTCTGCGACGTATGTTTGTAGTTCTGCTTCGGGTACGTTGGGTTTTATGCGGGCTATGATTTCGTAGGCGGATTCAAAGCCTGCGCGGATAACGTCTGCTTTTCGTACTTCGTCGTAGTAACCATCTAAGTGCAACACATTGTAAACCGTATTTAATCTATCGAGCATTCGCCCGTCCAATTTTGCTACCTCGGCTCTGTACTGAGTAATGGAGCGGTGCTTTTTGGTTTTGTCGCGTTTGGCAGATATGGATTTGCCATTCATTTCGAGCCATGTGTCCAAGGCTTTTAATGCTCCTTTGTAGGCAATGCCGCAAGCGGTGCCCACGTACTTGCCGTCGAGGTAGTAGCCATCCTCTTTGCGCGTTTTTTGCAAAGTTTCTTCTGCGTTATTCATATAGCGCATTACTTCGGCGTAGGGCTGTAGGTTATTTTGGGTTTGTTGCATTTGTTTTGTTTTAAAGTTTCAATCGTAGGCGGCGGGTTTCAAACCCGCCCTTACACGTTTCAAGTAGGCGGCGGGTTTCAAACCCGCCCTTACACGTTTCAAGTAGGCGGCGGGTTTCAAACCCGCCCTTACACGTTTTTATTTAAATAATTTTTTCCACAGTGATGCTTTTTTCTTTTGGTATTCTGCGATGTATGTTTGTAGTTCTGCTTCGGGTACGTTGGGTTTTATTTTTTCTACAATGGTATAGGCGTGCTCAAAACCTGCTCGTATTACTCGTACATCTCTTACACCATCATAATATCCTGAGAGATGTAAAATGTCATATACTGTATTGACGTAGTCTAACATTTTGCGGTCTAACTTGGCGATGTTGGCTAAGTAGAAGTCAATTGACTTGCGCTGTCTCTTTGGCATTTCTACGCCCTTTGTTTTTAACCACGCATCCAAAGCCAATAGCACACCGCTGTAGGCCGTGCCGCAAGCCATACGCACATATTTGCTATCCAAATAAAATTTATCCTCCTTGCCTGCTTTTTGCAACACCTCCTCGGCATTGCACAAATAGCGCATTACTTCGGCGTAAGGTTCAAGTGTGGGTTGCATGGTCATGTTGTTTCGAGTTTAAGATTTAAAATTTCATTGTTCATTGTTCATTCTCAACTAAATAATTTTCTCCATAGTGATGCTTTTTTCTTTTGGTATTCTGCGACGTAGGTTTGTAGTTCTGCTTCGGGTATGTTGGGTTTTATGCGGGCTATTATTCTGTAGGCTACTGCGAAACCTGCTTGTATGGCTTGCACATCACGTACACCCTCGTAGTATCCATCAATGTGTAGCAGGCGGTAGGCTGAGTGTAATTCGGCACTCAATTTGCCATCTAACCTTGCTACGTTGGCGGTGTAAAACTCAATGCTTTTGCGCTTCTTTTTGGGAAGTGCAGGCACCCCTTTTGTTTGCAACCATTGGTCCAATGCCTCCAATACGCCCAAATATGCCGTGCCACAAGCCACACGCACATACTTGCGGTCTTGGTACACATTGTTATCCTTTGCCGCTTTTTGCAAGGCTTCTTCTGCGTTATTCATATAGCGCATTACTTCGGCGTAGGGCTGTAGGTTATTTTGGGTTTGTTGCATTTGTTAGTTTCAAAGTTTCAAGTTTCAGGTTTCAAGTTTCAGGTTTCAAGTTTCAGGTTTCAAGTTTCAGGTTTTCTAAAAATCCTGCCTTACAGGCAGTTGTTTTGTTTGTTATGTTCGTTGTGTCCGTAGGCTGCGCTTCGCTTGCCTACGGTTATGCATATTCAACCCTTCGGGTTGGTTTTTATTGTTCATTATCCATTGTTCATTGTCCATTATCAATTCTCAACTGTTTGCGGCGAAGTGTGCGTATAGACATAAATCACACAGCCCAGCGCAAAAACAGCCACTGCTCCCATAATGTAAATAATTGCCATCATAATGTTCTCCTTTTTATTAAAATTCCACTGGTAATAAATAATACACTAAAAATGCTACCATAAGCAATCAGCAAGAACTTATCGGGACTATCGCTCAAAAATCCGCCTATAACAAATCCTGCAAAAGCCAACCTTCCTAACTCCATAAGGTTATCGGCAAGCAAGTCAAATGTTTTTTTTGTTTTTTTGTTCATTCTTCATTCTCAACTAAAAATTTTTTTCCACAGTGATGCTTTTTTCTTTTGGTATTCTGTGATGTATGTTTGTAGTTCTG
>BNTQ01000033.1 GCA_025996715.1 Bacteroidia bacterium
AGTGCCCGCCGCCGCCGCTGTGATACCAAACACATCGGTGTAGAAAAACAGCGAGTACATACCAAAAATTTTCCAAAACATCGACGATGCCATATCGCCAAAACCGTACCCTACCTTGTCTTTGAGGGTGATGTAAGAAGTTGCCATAAGTGTAAATTAAAAGTTAAAATTACGAGTTACCGAAACGCCCGCAAATTTATACAAAAAGATTTAATTTGCAATAACCGGCACAAAAAAGTTGCCGTTTTTTTCATATCTAATTTTATTTTTGCACTATCATTTTGTTTTAAGTGAATAATGCCGTACCTTTGCAGACTTGTATAATTTATCGGATACTAACAATATCTTTTTCAAGCCTATGAATTACGGACATTTTGACGATACCCGCCGCGAGTATGTGATTACCAATCCCAAGACTCCGTTTCCTTGGATTAACTATTTGGGTACCAAAGATTTTTTTAGCCTCATATCCAATACTGCTGGGGGCTATTCGTTTTGCAAGGATGCCAAATTTCGCCGCATCACGCGCTACCGCTACAACGGCGTGCCTATGGACAATGGCGGCAAATACTTTTACATCAACGACGAAGGCTGCGTTTGGAACCCCGGCTGGAAGCCCTCAAAAACGCCATTAGACCAATACGAATGCCGCCACGGAATGAATTACACCATCCTCAAAGGGGCAAAAAACGGCATCGAGGCAGAGGTGCTGTACTTTGTGCCCCTCAAAACTTGGGCAGAGGTGCAAAAACTCACGCTGCGCAACACTTCGGGCAAAACCAAAAAGATAAAATTGTTCTCATTGGTAGAGTGGTGCTTGTGGAACGCCCAAACGGATATGGAAAATTTTCAGCGCAACCTCTCTACCGGCGAGGTGGAGATTGACGGCAGCGTTATTTACCACAAAACCGAGTACCGCGAGCGGCGCAACCATTATGCGTATTACGCCGTGAATGAAAAAATTAACGGCTTTGAAACCGACCGCGAAACGTTTTTGGGTGCCTACAACGGTTTTGACGAGCCGCAAGCCGTGTTGGACGGTGCGGTGCAAAACAGCGTGGCACACGGCTGGTCGCCCATTGCCTCGCACTACATTGAGGTGGAATTGAAGGCAGGCGAGCAAAAAGATTTGGTGTTTGTGCTGGGCTATGTAGAAAATAATGAGAACGAAAAGTGGCACCTCCCCCCAGCCCCCTCCAAAGGAGGAGGGGAGGTCAATAAAATCAAAGCCCGCGAAACCCTTGCCCGCTTTGACACCGCTGCCAAAGTGGATGCCGCTTTTGCCGAATTGCAACACTATTGGGACAAGTTGTTGAGCGTGTATGTGCTGCAATCGGCTGACGATAAATTGAACCGTATAGTGAATATCTGGAATCAATATCAATGTATGATAACCTTCTGTTTCTCGCGCTCTGCCTCGTTTTTTGAGAGCGGCATTGGTCGCGGAATGGGCTTTAGGGATTCCAATCAAGACCTTGTGGGATTTTTGCATCAAATACCGGAGCGTGCCCGCGAGCGCATTTTGGACATTGCGGCAACGCAATTCCCCGATGGCGGCTGCTATCATCAATACCAACCCTTGACCAAAAAAGGCAACAACGAGATAGGGCAAGGCTTTAACGATGACCCGATGTGGCTCATTTTTGGCACCGTGCACTACATCAAAGAGACCGGCGACTTTGGCATATTGGATGCGCCGGTGCCGTTTGACAACAAAGCGGGCAGCGAGCAATCGCTGTTTCATCACTTGTCGGTGTCGTTTGACCACATTGTGAACAACTTGGGACCACACGGTTTGCCGCTCATTGGGCGTGCCGATTGGAACGACTGTATGAACTTGAATTGTTTCTCGAACAACCCCGACGAAAGTTTTCAGACCACCCAAAACAAAACCGAAGGCAGTCAAGCCGAGAGTTTGATGATTGCCGGATTTTTTGTGATGTATGGCAACGAATATGTGCAACTTTGCCGACAAATTGGCAACAACGATGAGGCTGCGCGTGCGCAAAAGCACGTGGATGCTATGACGGCTGCTATTGAAAAACACGGTTGGGATGGCAATTGGTTTTTGCGCGCCTACGATTTCTACGGCAACAAAATTGGCTCGCACGAAAACGAAGAGGGCAAAATTTTTATCGAATCCAACGGCTGGTGCACTATGGCTGGCGTGGGTTTGCAAAACGGCAAGGTAGCCCAAGCCTTGGATGCCGTAAAAAAATACTTGGATTGCGAGCACGGCGTGGTGCTCAACAACCCTGCCTACACGCGCTACTACATTGAGCAAGGCGAAATTTCGAGTTACCCCGAAGGCTACAAAGAAAATGCAGGCATTTTTTGCCACAACAATCCTTGGATAATGATTGGCGAAACCGTGCAAGGGCGCGGCGACCGCGCGTGGGACTACTACCGCAAAATTTGCCCCGCCTACTTGGAAGCCATCGAGGGCAGGCAACAATTGCACAAGGTGGAGCCTTATGTGTATTCGCAAATGATTGCGGGCAAAGATGCTTTTGTGCCCGGCGAGGCAAAAAATTCGTGGCTCACAGGCACCGCAGCGTGGAACTATTTTGCCATCACGCAATACATTCTCGGCATCCAACCGCACTACAACGGCATTGTGATAGACCCCTGCGTTCCTGCCGATTGGCAAGGCTTTAAGGTGGTGCGAAAATTCCGCAATGCCACCTACGAAATTGAAATAAAAAATCCTAACAAAAAAATGAAAGGCATTTCGCAATTGAAAGTGGACGGTCAAAATATCAATGGAAACCAAATTCCGCTGATGCCCGCAGGCGGAACGTACAAAGTGGAAGCGACGATGTAGTTGAGAGTGGAGAATTGAGAATGGAGAATGAATAATGCCGATTTGTAGGGGCGAGGTTTGCTCGCCCATTGATGGACAACCCGTAGGGGCGAGGTTTGCTCGCCCGTTGATGAACAACCCGAAGGGTTGAATGTGAATAACCGTAGGTGAAACCTACGGACAAAAAAAATGACCAACCACCACCAACCCGTAGGGTTGAATGTGAAACTTGAAACCTGAAACTTGAAACTCTTAAACGAAATGTTTGCAAAAAGAATCATATTGTTTGTGCTGCTGTTATTGACGGTAGAGTATAGTCGGTCGGCAGCCATCATTGACGAAATCCTTGCTATTGTTGGCAACGAGCCTGTTTTTGCATCGGACATTGAGCAAGAATTGATGCAGCAAAAAGCGCAGGGACGCACCGAAACTTCTACTATGCAGTGCGAGATATTTGAACAGTTGCTCATTCAAAAACTGTTGCTGGCACAGGCACGCAGAGATAGTTTGAAGGTCAACGACTTGGCAGTAACGCAAGAGGTTGACCAACGTCTTCGTTTTTTTACAGCGCAATTGGGCGGGCAACAAGAGGTCGAAAAATACTTTAATAAACCTCTTTCGCAAATTCGCAAAGACTTGCAGGATTACGTTAGCGAGCACAACCTGACGCAACAAATGCAGCAAAGTATTGTGAGCAAAGTTGCGCTCACCCCCAAGGAGGCAGAGGTGTTTTATGCTTCGCAAGCACCCGACAGTTTTCCGATGTTGCCCGAGCAGTATGTGATGCAGCAAATAGTGCGTTACCCGCCATCGGGGCAGCAGGCACGCTACGATGTGCGCGAACGCTTGATTGAATTGCGCGAGCGCATAATGAATGGCGAAAAATTTTCGACCCTGGCCGTCCTCTATTCCGAAGACCCTGGCTCTGCCAAACGAGGCGGGGAGTTGGGTTTGCGCTCACGCGAAGAGTTTGTAAAACAATTTTCGGATGTGGCTTTTTCGCTTCGTCCCAATCAGGTATCGCAAATTGTAGAAACAGAATTTGGCTATCACATTATTCAGTTGATAGAAAAAAAAGGCGATATGGCAAACGTGCGGCACATCCTTTTGAAGCCCAAATTTTCGGGCGAAACCCAAGAGCGCGCCGTGAATCTTTTGGATAGCGTTGCCAACATCATTCGCAAGGATAGCGTTACTTTTGAAATGGCGGCTATGCGTTATTCGGAGGACAAAGAAACGCTGCTCAACGGCGGATACGTTATCAATCCTGCCACGCAGACCTCTCGTTTTGAAAAAGACCAAGTGTTGCCCGCCGATTATTTTGTGCTGCGGGCAATGAAAGTGGGCGAAATTTCGCAAGCATTTGCATCCAAAGATGCACGCGGCAACGACAATTTCAAAATTGTGAAACTCACGCAAATACTGCCTGCACACCGCGCCAACTTTGAACAAGACTACGGCTTGATATGCGACATTGCCCGCCAACAACAACAACAGCAAGTGTTTGAACAATGGATAAAAACTTCCATCGAATCGGCTGTAATTGACATTTTGCCTAAGATGCAGACTTGCCATTATAAATATAATTGGCAAAAAAAATAAGAAATTTACCTACCCCTAACTAAATATGAACATTCGTAACATCGCCATCATTGCGCACGTTGACCACGGAAAAACCACTTTGGTGGACAAAATTATTCTCACAGGAAAATCGCAGCGGGAAGCCGACAAATCGGGCGACCTGATAATGGACAGCAACGACCTCGAGCGCGAACGCGGCATTACCATTTTGGCAAAAAATGTATCCGTTTTTTACAACGACAGCAAAATCAATGTGATTGACACCCCCGGGCACGCCGATTTTGGCGGCGAAGTGGAGCGTGTGCTCAATATGGCAGACGGTGTGCTGCTCATTGTGGATGCCTTTGAAGGCACAATGCCGCAGACACGTTTTGTGCTGCAAAAAGCATTGGCATTGGGCAAAAAACCCATCCTCGTCATCAACAAAGTGGATAAGCCCAACTGCCGCCCCGAAGTGGTGCAAGAGCAAGTGTTTGACCTGATGTTTTCGTTGGGTGCCACCGAATATCAATTGGATTTTAAAACCATCTACGGCAGCGCCAAACAAGGCTGGATGCGCAAAAGCGATGACGGCACAACCATGAGTGCAGAGGTCAAAAAATTGGGCACCGATAGTTCGCCTGCCCTCACCGATGAAGGAATTATCCCTCTGCTCGACTGCATTATGGAAGAAATACCGCCCGCAGTTTTTGTGGACGGCACGCCGCAAATGCTCATCACTTCGCTCGAATACAGCAACTACGTGGGGCGCATTGCCATTGGACGTGTGGCACGCGGCGTGCTCAAAGCCGGCATGCCCATCGCGCTCATCAAGCGCAATGGCGCGCTGCAAAAGGGACGCATCAAAGAGTTGATGGTGTTTGACGGCATCGAAAAAACAAAAGTGCAAGAGGTGTCTTGCGGCGATATTTGCGCCATCACAGGCATCGAGGGCTTTGAAATTGGCGACACCATTGCCGATGCCGAGCAGCCCGAAGCCCTGCCCACCATTGATGTGGACGAGCCGACAATGAGTATGTTGTTCACCATCAACGACTCGCCATTTTTTGGCAAAGACGGCAAGTGGGTTACTTCGCGCCACATCAAAGACCGCCTCGACCGCGAGTTGGAAAAAAATTTGGCACTGCGGGTATCCCCCGGCGAAGGCAGCGACTCGTTTGTGGTGTATGGGCGCGGCGTGTTGCACCTGAGCGTGCTCATCGAAACAATGCGGCGCGAAGGCTACGAATTGCAAGTGGGGCAGCCCAAAGTGATTTTCAAAGAAATCAACTCACAGCGATGCGAACCTGTGGAGACAATGACTGTGGACGTTCCCGAAGAATTTGCCAGCAAAGTAATTGATATGGTTACGCGCCGCAAAGGCACAATGCTCAATATGAGCACCCACAGCGACAACCGCAACCGCTTGGAGTTTGACGTTCCGGCACGCGGCATCATTGGCTTGCGCAGCAATATGCTCACAGCCACGCAAGGCGAAGCCATAATGGCACACCGTTTCAAAGGATACGAGCCTTACAAAGGCGATATAGAAATGCGCACAAACGGCTCTCTCATTGCCTCCGAGCGAGGTACCGCTTATGCTTATGCCATTGACAAATTGCAGGACAAAGGGCGATTTTTTATCAACCCGCAAGAGGAGGTATATGCAGGGCAAGTGGTGGGCGAATATACCCGCAACGAAGACCTCACCGTGAACGTATGCAAAGCCAAAAAACTAACCAACGTGCGCGCCAGCGGCAGCGACGACAAAGCCAACATCACCCCCGCCACCGTATTCTCATTGGAAGAAACATTGGAGTACATTCAAGAGGACGAATACGTGGAGGTTACACCCAAATTTATTCGTATGCGCAAAATTTTGTTGGACGAGAATGAGCGTAAGCGGGCGGCAAAGAAGTAGGGGCGGCAATATCGTCCAACCTATACTATTTGCGAAAAATTGTGAAAAGAAATAATGGCAGTGTCAAAGTGTTTTTTCAATACGAGTAAATCATTATCGCCTGTAACTAAAAAATCGGCATTAATAGTTTGTGCCATATCCAACAAAAAGTTGTCATTTGGGTCGCGCGACCTGATAACTTGTTCCTCTATCTCCACCCAATAACACGATGACATAATATTCATCAGCATTTGTTGCCGCTCTGTAGAAACATATTTTTGTACTTTGGGTTTTAACAATGTTGCTCTAACTTCTTTTAGCAATTTATCGCAAACATAGATTTGAATATCGGGGTGCGCAAAAAAGCGATTCAGTTCACTCAACTGTTTACCAATAGCAAAACTTATCCATATATTGGAATCGAATATGATGACCCATTTCATACGAGAAATTATTTAGAGACCTGCCCTTACTTGGCGAATTTCATTCATAATCTCATCATCGGTCAGTGGCACGTTTTGTGGTGCTGTTGTAATAAATTTATTCAACGTTTCCTCAAAGGATAATTTATTGATAATAGGCAACGTCTGTCTGCGAATAAATTGTTTGCGAGTTGTTTGTGTCGATAATTCCATAATATCTTTATTAAAAAATTTCACTCACAAAAGTACTCATAATTTTGAATTTTCCAAAACAATTTGTATAAAGTTGTATAGGCAAATATGCAAAATCTTATTATTTAATTCCACTACAAAGATAATTCTTTAAGGGATAATTTTTACAATTTTGTCATAACTGCGCATAGCACGAACTATTCCACTGTCAACACCTGTATAGGGCAAAAGATATTTTGCTTCTCAGTCGTTGTCCGTTCGCGCAGCGAGATGCACCCTACTACCCCTTATGCCCAAACAAATTTTCAAACGGTGTGCGGTTTTTGATGGAGCGGCCGAGTGTGATTTCGTCGGTGTGCTCCAATTCGTTGCCAAACTCTACACCTCGCGCCAATGCTGAGATTTTGATAGGGTAGGCACTCAGTTTTTTGTAGAGATAGTAGGCGGTGGTTTCGCCTTCCATAGTGGTGCTAATGGCAATGATTGCTTCCTTTGCATCGCCCGCCGCCACTCGCTCCAGCAACGATGCAATGTTCAAATCGCCGGGCGAAATGCCATCCATAGGCGAAATCACGCCGCCCAAAACATGATACAATCCGTTGTACTGCAAGGTTGCCTCAATGCTCATCACATCTTGCACGTTTTCTACCACGCAAATGGTGCTGCTCTCCCGATTAGGATTGGCGCAGATTTCGCAGGTGTCGCTGTCGGATATGTTGCAGCACACGCGGCACTGTTTCACTTCGTTGCGCATAGCAATGATGGCGTTGCCAAAATAATTGACCTGCTCGGCGGGTTGTTTGAGCAAGTGCAAAGCCAGTCGTAGCGCGGTTTTGCGACCTATGCCCGGCAACGAAGCCAATTCTCCAACGGCGGTGTCCAATAATTTTGAAGGGAGAGAATGCGTGTCCATATTTACCTTTTAGATTTTATGAAACGTGCTACTTCGCCCACCCACATTACCAATGAGGTGCCTGCAATAATTTTTATCCAATCTTGCCACAACAGCGGAACGGTGCGAAAAACGCTGCCGCCCCACTGCACGATGCAAAATTGTCCTATCAAAATTACTGTTACCACCAACAGCAAACCCTTGCTATTGCTCAATCCTACAAACACCGAACGTCCCGATAAAAATGCTTTGGCATTGAGCAAATTCCAGAATTGCAGCATTACAAAAAAGGTAAAAAAGAAGGATAGCGAGTAGGCTATTCGCCCACTATCCGCGATATACGGAAACATTTGCGATAAAACCTCATCGCTTTTGAAGGCAAAAAGCATCGCAATGAGCAGCGCCACAAACACCAATGCTGTGCTCACAATGCTGTTGCGCATAGCCGGCGTGATAATAAAATCGCTGTTTTTGCGCGGCGGCACGTTCATCACTTTGGGGTTGGGCGGCAGCGAAGCCAATGCCCCAGCGGCAAAGGTGTCCATAATGAGATTGACCCACAACATTTGCGTTACCGTGAGCGGCAGTTCAAAACCCAGCAGCGAGCCCAAAAATACGACTAATAACGCTGCCAAATTGATAGTGAGTTGAAACAGTATAAATCGCTGGATGTTTTGATACACCGAGCGTCCCCACATCACGGCACTGCAAATGCTGTTGAACGAATCGTCGAGCAGCGTGATGTCGCTTGCCTCTTTTGCCACTGCGGTGCCCGAACCCATCGACAGCCCCACCTGCGCGTGATTGAGTGCCGGCGCGTCGTTGGTGCCGTCGCCGGTAACGGCAACCACTTCGCCTGCTTGTTGCAAAAGTTCCACCAAACGTTGTTTGTCGCTGGGTCGCGCACGGCACATCACTTTCAACTCTTGCACACGCGCAGCCGCCTCACTATCCGACAATTCAGCAAAATCAACGCCTGCCATGATGTTGCGCTCGGTTGATTGTGGTTGCCAAATGCCAATTTGTCGGGCTATTTCTGTTGCTGTGGCAGCGGTGTCGCCGGTTACAATTTTCACGTCAATGCCCGCATTCGTACACGTGGCAACGGCTGCAGACACATCTTTGCGCACAGGGTCGGCAATGGCAGCCATCCCCACAAACGTGAAACCGTTGTCCATCAACGATTGTATGGGGGTGCTATCGGAGGCATCCACCCACTTGTAGGCAAAACCTAATGTGCGCATCGCTTGCTGCTGGTAGGTTTGCAGTTGTTTTTCTATGGCTGATAAATGTGTTGCAAGAGATACGTTTTGTTCGCCCTGCACGCTGCAACAGTGTGATAGTATGATTTCGGGCGCGCCTTTGAGGTACAGAATTTTTTTGCCAAAAGCGGCAGATTGCACCCAAGTAGCCATAAATTTTCGCTCGGTAGAGAATGTAAGTTGTTGTATTACAACATTTTGCGACCTCTGCTCGGCATAATTGATCCCTTGTGCGTGCAACCACAACAGCAGGGCAGCCTCTGTGGGATTGCCTATGGTGCTCACTTTGGCAGGATTGGACACATCCAAATGCGCGGTGGAATTGACCGCTATGCCTTCGCTGATGAAGCGGCTGGTGGCATCGCTACCCAATGTTTGCGCAGCATTCCATCCGTAAAAATTGACTTGATGCACCCGCATTTGGTTCTGGGTAAGGGTTCCGGTCTTGTCGGTGCAAATCACGGTGGTTGCCCCCATAGTTTCGCAAGCGTGAATTTTTCGCACTAAGTTGTTGACTTTCAACATTTTGCGCATACTCAGTGCAAGGCTCAAAGTTACACTCATTGGCAAACCCTCCGGAACCGTTACTACCACAAGGGTAACGGTAATCATCAAATAGTTGAGCAAACGCTGCGCAATTTCCAACCAGCCCAAATTGGCGTAAACATTGCCCTGCCAAAAAATATCTTTGACCACCAACAAAACAAACATCAGCACCGCAATGGTGATGCCAACAATACCAATGAATTTGGCTAATTTGTTGAGTTGCTGTTGCAGAGGGGTAACGGTTTTGGTAGGCTCTGTGGCTTTGGTGGCCACCTTTCCGTACTCTGTGGCATCGCCCACGCGGCGCACCTGCATTGCGCCGTGCCCGTCCAGCACATTACTGCCGCGCATTGCCCAGTTCGAAGGATAGGTGGCTTCGGGGCTAAAATCCTCGCTGCGAGTGGTTTTGCCGGCACTTGGCTCGCCTGTGAGGCACGACTCGTCTATTTGCAAATTGGTAGCCTCTAATAGTTCGCCGTCGGCGGGCACTTCGTCGCCCGTAGCCAGCAGCACAATATCGCCCACCACGATGTCGCTTTTGGGCACTTCGCACACCTTGCCGTTGCGCATCACCTTCACGGCTACGGTGTCGTTGACAGTGTTGAGCAGGTTAAATTTTTTGTTGGCATCGTGCTCAAACCAAAAACCAATGCCTGTTGCCAAAAGGACGGCAAAAAATATGCCAATAGGCTCGGCATACTCTGCGCTGCCTGTGTTGATGTGATTGATAATAGAAATGCCCACCGACAGCCCCACAGCCACCAAGAGCACAATGATAATAGGGTCGGCCAATTTTTGCAAAAAAAGCCGCCACATCGGCTCCCGCTGCGGCGGGGTCAATACGTTGTTGCCGTGTTGCTGCCGGCTTTGCAGCACTTCGTTGTCAGATAGTCCGGTGTGTGTCATTGGTGTAAATCCTGTTTTGGATAAAATAAATTTCCCGCAAAATTACAAAATTTTTCACATATTTTTAAACCCCATCAAAATAAATGGCGCGAAACAGAGCCTCACACTAACGGGAAAGTTTTCAAACAAAAACTACGAAGCGTTTCTCATTTTTCTACCATTTGTTGCAACAAATAACTGCATGGCAATGCGCCCTCCCATTCCAATTTCACGGTGTCGTTTTTGATGTAATAGGCTGTTGGAAAATGATTGGTAAGTTGCAGCAGGGTATCGCGCGAACAATTTTTGATTGAAAAATTGGGATGAAAAATTGCGCGAAACTTTTCTTCGTTAGCAGAATTTTCAAGTGCTAATGCGACAACTCTATCCACTACACCTGATGTTTCGTACTGCTTCAAGTTCTCAATGGAATTGTAACAATGAGGACAGGTGTACGAAAACGCAAAGACCAAATAGGTAGAATCTTTTGCAGTGCTCACAAATTTACCAAGCAACGAGCCGCTTATAGGCTGCCCTTGAAATCGTGTTGGCTTGGCATTGAGGCGCACCTTGCCTGCACCGCTATAGGTGTAGCCCGATGCAAACGACACAATGCACAGCACAGTAAATACCACCATGGCTTGCCACGAAATGTTTTGTTTGGCAGCACCATTACTGTTGCGCCAAACAGCCAACAACAGATAAATGAGAATGGCGTTGCGAATAAAAATAGCCAACGGCGGCATATTGAGCGCATCGAATGCCCCAAAACAGCCGCAATCTGTAACGTTGTGGAACCAATAGCCGTAGAGGTAGGCGAGTGTGAAACCCACCAACAGGATATTCGCAACAAGAGATATTTCCTTTGTGCGGATTTGCAATACAAGCAGCAGCCCCAAGGTTACTTCTGCCACAACAATGAGAGGTGCTAAAAATTCAAGCGCACCCAACCCATACTGCGCAATGGAATTAGCAAAATCAGCCAACGCCAACGATTTGCCTATACCTGAAACTAAAAATACAATGCCGACAATAAGGGCGTATAATATGGCTATTTTATTTTTCATTTTAACTTGATTAAATTTTAAAAAACGGGCTGAAACTATTGAATCCAGCCCGTTTTTTGTTAACAGAAGATTTGTTATTTGCACGAAACAGATTCGTATGACCCTCCATCTTCCAACTCTTCCTCTAAATCATCACAAGTCTTAATTTTTGCGCTCAAATCCCAACCGTCTCTATCATCTTCGTCACTCAAATCAATGGTTTCTTTCCAACTGCCATAGCCATTATCGAAAGTACATTTACAAGTTGGTGCTTTTGCATCATCTTTCTTACAAGATGACACAACAACTGCGCTGATGCCGAATGCAACAACGCAAACGATTAAAACAAATAATTTTTTCATACTAAAAATTGTTTTACGTCCGTCCTTTAACGGACATTAAATAAAAATAAAAAAATTGCGCCCTGCCTGTATTTTACATCGCGAGCAAAGCAGATACGATGTTGCTAAAGATTAAGATGTATCCCACATAATGTATATTTTTTTGGTGCCTACTCTGGGGCATTGGCATTCCCTTGTTACAAGTTGAGGTATCGACAATAAAAAAAGGCACGAACATTTTTGTTCAAGCCTGAAGGTATCACCACACACCACGTAGTCGTAACAAGAAAAGTCCGTGCCGTAAAGCACGAACCTTCACTTATTCAGGCGACTACTAAAATTGGTGATTTTACAGACTTGCCTATAAAAAAGTAAAAGTTGTTTTACTAATTATACGTTTTTACTATATTTCTATTCGCTCATTTCTTATTGATTTTTGCAAAGGTAAAATAATTTTTTTAATTGCAAAATTTTTGTTTAAATTTTTATCAAAATAAATGGTGCAAGGTGGGAACCTCATGCAGGCAAAGAAAATTTTCCGCCTTTGGTGTCGGTAGTAGAGGCAGATTAAGATAATTTTTATATTGCAAAAAAGTTTGTATAATAAAAACTTTTTGCTACCTTTGTGCATTGATTTAGAACTATTAGTTGATAGGCTACAAAATAACAAAAGGCTTTATGGCGAACTTAGTAGATGCAATTCTTGAAGTAGCAAAACAAAATCCTGACGGTTTCACAATAGAAATTCCAAGTTTAAAGTCTGTAACCAGCGGATTTGTTGCTGCTTGCCAAGAAACGCAAAACTGTTTTGGTCGCAAAGGTTTGGAAAAATATGATAAAAGGTATTGAACAACTCACGTGTTTGACAAATGAACACAAAAAACGATTGGAAATCTCGGAGCGCAATTATAGGCGCTTTGGAAGAATCTACTTTCAGGTACTCTCGTACAAAGGCAATGATTTGATAATAAAGGTATGGCAGCGCGAAAATGTTGCGGGCAAATACTTAACCGCAGCAGAACTGACTACTCGTGCAAGGGGAGTATTTGCACCACTATTTTCGGCAAAAACTATTATCCACGTATGCCCTGTACCGTTTGAAAAAATGGATTTGCAAAATTTTACATTGCAGGATGCCAAACGCGAAATGGAAGCATTAAGCCTAAGACCTACCGATTTGGTACGCTTATTAGGCTTGGACAAATCCAGTATGTCGCTTATGTTGAAAGAAGATAAATCATTGACGCGAGCGCACAGAGCAATGTTTTATTATTTTTTCAAAAGCATGAAACAAGAGCCGACATCTAAACAATATCAACCAGAATATGCCTAAAAACACCTCAAAACCCACCCACACAAAACTTTCGGAACGTTTTGCAGGTTGCCTTTCAGGCAAAAGAGCAGATGAATTACAACAAGAATTGACACAAATGCGTAACGAATGGCAACGAGATACCTTTTAGATACCAATGTGGTGCTTGATTTTTATGGGTAATAAGTTGCCCTCAAAGGCACGCAACACAATGAACACTATCAAAATAATTAGCGCGAAACAGAGCCTCACGCTAACGAGGATTAACATCCTTTGATTTCAATTCCTCTTTGTATTCTTCTATGTATCGCTGAAATCCTATTTTTTTCTTAGAATTATCTTCTGTCTTTCTTTGTTCGGACAAGGCGGTAAGTGCTTGATATACATCACTTAATTTGGTGTTGGTGCTCATCATAAAATCATCCAACTGCTGTTTAAGTTCGGCATAACCCAATGCAAATTGTCGAAAAGCAACAAAAGCACGCATAATTTCGATATTGATGCCAAGGGCTGTTTTACTTTTTAGCACACTCGACAACATTGCTACGCCTTGCTCCGAAAAAGCAAAGATATTTGTGCTGCCTACATTGTAATTAGAAGGTATCACAAACTGTGATACCCCATTGTGTATCAACAATTTAGCCTCCTCGTTAGACAAAATAAACATAAAGTCATCGGGAAATCTGTCTATATTGCGTCTCACGGTTTGCTTCAACGTTCTTGTTTCAACGTTATACAATTCGGCAAGATGAAAGTCCGTCATAATACGGCGACCTCTAACTTCAAAAATTCTGTTTTGGATAACTTGTAATTCCATAAGATAACATAATAAATTCCCGCAAAATTGCAAAATTTTTGTTTAAATTTTTTACCCCGCCCACCCCTCTCTGTCCAAACTGCGGTATTGTATGGCTTCGGCGAGGTGCTGCGGTAGGATATTGGCTTCGCCTTCTAAGTCGGCAATGGTGCGCGACACTTTGAGAATGCGGTCGTAGGCGCGTGCCGACAGTCCCAGCCGCTCCATCGCGTTTTTGAGCAAAGTAACTCCTGCCGCATCCAATTGGCAGTACTCTTTGATGAGGCGCGGCGTGAGCATTGCGTTGCAATAGATACTTTTTTCGTCCTTCAACCGCTCTTGTTGCACATTGCGCGCCTTTGCCACTCGCTGCCGCACAGCAGCACTGCTCTCGGCGGGCTGCATAGCAGATAGTTTGTCAAAGGGCACAGGAATTACTTCAATGTGAATGTCGATGCGGTCTAATAGCGGTCCCGATATGCGGCTAAGATATTTTTGCACTATTCCGGGTGCGCACACGCACTCTTTTTCTGGATGGTTGTGAAACCCGCACGGGCAGGGGTTCATAGAAGCCACCAACATAAAATTGGCAGGATATTCTACCGAAAATTTGGCTCGCGAAATTGTGATGCAACGGTCTTCGAGCGGCTGCCGCATCACCTCCAACACGGTGCGTTTAAATTCGGGCAGTTCGTCCAAAAACAGTACGCCGTTGTGCGCCAGCGAAATTTCGCCGGGCTGAGGATAGCCGCCGCCTCCCACCAATGCCACGTCGCTAATGGTGTGATGCGGTGAGCGAAAGGGACGCTTGGTAACCAAGCCTGTCTCTTTTTCGACTCGCCCTGCCACCGAATGTATTTTGGTAGTTTCTAATGCTTCGTTGAGCGTGAGAGGAGGTATGATAGTGGGCAAACGCTTTGCCAGCATAGTTTTGCCGCTACCGGGTGCGCCCACCATAATCATATTGTGCCCGCCTGAGGCTGCTATTTCCATTGCCCGCTTTACGTTTTCTTGCCCTTTCACTTCCGAAAAATCCACATCGTAGGTGTTCACGTGTTCCAAAAATTCTTCGCGGGTATTGACAATGGTGGGTTCTAATTCTTTGGTGCCGTTAAAAAACTCAATTACCTCCTGCAAATTGCTCACTCCATACACCTTCAAATTGTTGACCACAGCCGCTTCCCGCGCATTTTGTTGGGGCAAAATAAATCCCTCAAAACCTTCCGCCCTTGCCTGAATGGCAATGGGCAACGCGCCCTTGATGGGTTGCAGGCTGCCGTCCAACGAGAGTTCGCCCATTATCACATAACGCCCCACCTGTTCGGGATTGATTTGCTCCGAGCCTGCCAGCACGCCCACCGCCAGCGTCAAATCGTAGGCAGAGCCTTCTTTGCGAATATCGGCAGGTGCCATATTGATAACCACATCGCGCCCGGGCCACATAAGACCAATGGCACGCATAGCGCAAGTGATGCGATGCTGGCTCTCTTTGACAGCACTATCGGGCAGCCCCACCAGCACAAAACTGATGCCCACCGTAACGCTCACTTCCACCGTTACCGTAATGGCATCGATGCCGCAAACCGCGCTACCGTAGGTTTTTATTAGCATAATTCGCGCACCTTTGCCTCCAATTCGGCGGCGAGTTCTATGTTGTCTTGCAACAATTTAATCACGCTATCGCGCCCTTGCGCCAATTTGGTGTCGCCATAACTGAACCACGAGCCGCTTTTTTTGATGATGTTAAATTCAACGCCAAGGTCAACAATTTCGCCCATTTTGGAAATGCCTTCGCCAAAGACAAGGTCAAATTCGGTTTTGCGGAAAGGAGGCGCCATTTTGTTTTTGGCTACTTTTACGCGCACGTGATTGCCCACCGCTTCGTCGCCATCTTTGTTGGTGCCCACGCGGCGAATGTCCAAACGAATGGTAGCATAAAATTTGAGCGCATTGCCGCCTGTGGTGGTCTCTGAGGGACCAAACATCATGCCGCCAATTTTGTCGCGCAGTTGGTTAATAAAAATGCAGGTGGTATTGGTTTTGCTAATGGTAGCCGTGAGTTTGCGCAATGCCTGCGACATCAGCCGCGCTTGCAAACCCATTTGTTTGTCGCCCATATCGCCCTCAATTTCTGCCTTGGGCGTGAGGGCGGCAACAGAGTCTATCACCACAATATCCACCGCGCTTGAGCGAATGAGTTGGTCGGCAATTTCGAGCGCATCCTCGCCGCAATCGGGCTGCGAAATGAGCAAATTGTTGACATCCACGCCCACTTTTTCGGCATAGAAACGGTCAAATGCGTGCTCGGCATCTATCATTGCCGCAATGCCGCCAGCCTTTTGTGCCTCTGCTATGGCGTGAATAGCCAGCGTGGTTTTGCCCGACGATTCGGGTCCATAAATTTCGATGACCCTGCCGCGCGGATAGCCGCCAATGCCCAATGCCGCATCCAAGCCAATGGAGCCGCTGGATATAACAGGCACCACCTCATTGGGACGGTCGCCCATCATCATAATAGTGCCTTTGCCAAAATCCTTGTCCAACTTGTCCAGCGTGGCTTTGAGGGCTTTCAACTTCTCGTTGTCAATTTTGTGTTCTTCTGCTTTTGCCATAATAATTTGTGATTTTAAGGTGTAATTCAAGTATAAATGTTTTGCAAATTTAGAAATAAAAATCAGATTGCCAACAAAAAATCATTTTTTTTGGTATAAATTTGCAATCACACTGCAAATTTATACTCGCAGGTAAATGGCTAATTTGATATTTCGACTACGCTCAGCCATTATTGTGGCAGCGTTTGCCGCTAATACCGTGCGCCGTTACTTATCAATTACCTTCCAATATCCGCCTTTGTTGGCTCCAATACGACAAATTGTATTGTTGGTTTTTAGTGTTTTGATTTGCTTTTCTATGGCTTTTAAAGAAAGATTTAATTTTTGAGCGATTTCTTTGGCTGTTATTTTCGGTTGCTCTTGCATTAATATAAGAATTTTATCTTTATTTTCTACCCTACTTTTTTCATTTTCTACCCTACTTTCTTGTTTTTCTACCCTACTTTTTTCATTTTCTACCCTACTTTCTTGTTTTTCTACCCTACTTTTCCCATTATTTTTTTTCACAATATCGTAGAATGGTATGTTGAAACGAACAACCGAAGGCATAAAACTAACAATTTCTTTACCATACTTTGTAATTATGTACGGAATACCCGACCCCAAATGTTCAACATATTCAAGGTCTTTGAAAATTCTCATTATTTCACGGCTTCTTGGTTTGGAAACTCCTGTAAAAAATTCTTCTTTACTCAAACCTTCTACCAAACTTCCATAGGTAGTAATTTCAAAACGGTCGGCAAAAATCTCAAAAATGGGTGTATCGCCGCTTGCATAATCGTTGTGGACAAAAGCATTTATTATGATTTCTCGCAGACTTTTACTATCCACATATTTCTTTTCTTGACGTTGTCCAATACCTACTTTTTGCGCTAATGTTACATTTTCAATATCAAATTTATCAATTACTTTTTGCATCGCTTTCACTATTGAACAGTAGCCGTACTCTTCATTTTCACGCAAATCAATTTTATCTGTTCCCCACCATTTGGCAACGCGCACCGACATATTATTTTCATCTGCAAATAGGTAGGCAAGTTGATTGTATTTTCCGTCGGGCGTGAGAAAATCCAATGTTTTTGCAAATTGTGAATTTAGTATAATACCCCTGCCTTCGTAAAAAATTTTCAATTGATTAAAAGTCAAATCCTGATGTCTTGACGGATTGTTAATCAACACCAAGGGCTGTCGTTTAGCCATCAGTTTCTTAATCATTTCTTCGGGCATGGGTTGTGCAGAAGTGCCTATGCGAATAAAACAGCCTGCTTCGGAACGCCCTTTTTGCTTGATATAATAAGGCGTTTCAATACCTGCGGCTAAACGTATGATAACTATCGGTTTGTTGTTTTCTACATTCAAATCAATGTCAAAAAGCCCAAGTATGCTTGGACGAATGTTATTAATCAAGCGGTCTTTTAGTTTGAGTTGTACTTCGTCCGGATTTTGAATGCCCAAAATTTCTCCGTTATTTTTTACGCCGATGTGTATTTCTCCGCCATCGGTGTTCACAAAAGCCACCACTTCTTTTTCTATATTATCGGTAAGCATTTGCTTATATTCAATGCGACTATTTTCCATATTCTATTTTTTTGCCGTATTTCCTTCCGCTCACATTTTTTGCGACAAATGTACAAATTATTTCTCGCAAAAAATCAAAAACTTCATTTTTTTCATTTTTTTATACCTAAAATATAACTTTACTACTTGAACTTACAAAAATCAACCCACTCATAATTAGTGTTTCTGCCGCTTTGTTCTTCTTGGCGCAATTCAATCTTTAATGTCGCGCAGGGCTGTATCGGGCGAGGTTTGGTAATTTTTGCCCATTTTGACGATTTTAATTTTTCTGTAAAAAAGGTATCATTTTTTTGAAAACAAAAAATTGGGCGGCAATGCAATTGCCGCCCAACACTAATATTACAGAACATTTTGTCTGTATTATTGGTCATCCTTTTTTACCAATTCAAAAAAGCCGCCAATTTCCTGCTGGTCAATGGCTTGACGCACGTTGTAACGCTTCACTTGGTCTTCGTAGCCCTTTTTGCTTACCTTGATTTCAACGGTTACATCCCGCGAATTTTGGTACGTTAGTCCAAGAATATTGAACGACCGTGTTTCCTCATAAGGCGTGGTAGTGAGGTACAACTCGTTGGTATTCTTTACCTCATCGGGAACACTGGATATTATTCGCCAAAAGATACGCGAACCACGCGGGTCGGAGTCAAAGTTCCAACGGATGATGGTGCGCTCCAAAGCGGTGGCACCCGGCGCATCGCGCGATACCATTTTGTCGGCTTCGCCTGCCCGTATGGTGGGGTCTTTTTGATAGGCAGTAGGTTCGGGCTTCGGCACGTACACCACTTTGGTGCTGCCGCACGACCACAGGGTAACGACACATAGCAACATTGTTGCTGCATAAATGATTTGTTTCATAATTACAATAAGATTAAATATAAAATAAAGTTAATTATTCATCGTCATCCTCTTCAATCACACGCTTTTTTTTGGGTTTTGCAGCGGGACGGTCGTAGTCCACCTTTTCTACCATCTCAAAGAACCCGCCTATTTCCTGTTGGTCAATGGCTTGACGCACGTTGTAACGCTTTACTTGATCTTCAAAACCTTTCTTGGTTAGTTTAATTTCAATGGTAACATCTCTTGAGTTTTCGTAGGTAAGTCCAAGTATATTGAACGAGCGTGTTTCCTCGTAGGGTGTGGTGGTGAGGTACAACTCGTTGGTATTCTTTACCTCATCAGGAATGCTGGAAATCACACGCCAAAAGATACGGCAACCACGCGGGTCGGAGTCAAAATTCCAACGAATAATAGTGCGCTCTAATGCTGTACTCCCCGGCTTGTCGCGCGTTACGCGATTGGTGGCTTCGCCTGCTCGAATGGTGGGGTCTTGTTTATAGGGAGTACCTCCTTCTAAATTGCAAACAAAGCGATTATCCTTATACTTCCAAGCAGCACCAGTACTGTAGTCAACAATTACAAAAGGAATACCTATGAAAGGAATAGATATAAATGGAATATCCCAAAGAACATTAGCATTGAAACTACCTTTTGCTAAGACCGAACAACCATCATAACCTTCCTTAGAAAACGTGAAATGTGTAGAACTTTTGCGCGGAATTTCTACCGCACAAGGGGTAACACAGATTTCTTTTCCTTTCTTATCAACCACTCTCGCACCCGAAGGGGTAGATGAAAAAGTTACACTCTGCTTGCGTCCAGAAAGAATCGTAGCGCAATTGCTAAAAACCAATGCTATCATAGCAATGATAATGGTATAGAAAAATTTTTTATACATTTTTTTAGTTTTATTATTAGTCCATTTTCTACCTCCTATCTTTCTCTACCATCTCAAAGAACCCGCCTATCTCCTGCTGGTCGATGGCTTGACGCACGTTGTAACGCTTTACTTGATCTTCAAAACCTTTCTTGGTTAGTTTAATCTCAACAGTAACATCTCTTGAATTTTCGTAGGTAAGTCCAAGAATGTTGAATGAACGCGTTTCCTCGTAGGGTGTGGTGGTGAGGTACAACTCGTTGGTATTCTTTACCTCATCAGGAATGCTGGAAATCACACGCCAAAAGATACGGCAACCACGCGGGTCGGAGTCAAAATTCCAACGAATAATAGTGCGCTCTAATGCTGTACTCCCCGGCTTGTCGCGCGTTACGCGGTTCGTGGCTTCGCCCTCTCTAATAGTGGGGTCAAGTGCATAAGGGCTTTTAATTAGCATTCGGTGTACATTCTCATCGTAGTAGTAGGCACCACCCGAAATAAGATCCACGATAGCAGGAATACCCGCAGGCAAACAATCAAGCCAATACCAACCGCTTACTTTAGCGGGATAATTAGCTTCTGATACCTGATACCCATCTTTCATAAAGGTAAATTGGGCGGGATTTCCACTCCTTTTTACCTTTGTTTCGCAGGGCGTACTCCCACAAATTTCTATGCCATTTGCAAAGACCTTTGCGCCCGCAGGTTCCGAAGAGAACCTGATACTTTGTTTGGAACCATTGATTAATGTAGCGCAACTGCTCACAAAGAATGCAGATGTTGCAGCCAAACTTACAATAGAGATAAATTTTTTCATAAACATAAATAATAATTTGTTAGTATAAATAGAAATATATTACGAGTGCAAAGGTACGTCCGTTTCCCATTGCTACCAACGGTTTTTGTTACAAAATTCACACACTACCTGTTACTTTATTCCGACACATTGCTCACAAATTTGAGGGCAGGGTTGGATAGGAATGTTTGCAATTGCCGCTCGTTGACTTCAAGGACAACGAGGTACTTTTTTTTGGAGGATTGGTGTAGGTAAAACTCGGCAATAAAATCATAATGCAACACATTGGAAATCAATAACAGACGGTCTATATCAATGTTGCGGGCAGGGAATATGGAGGAATAGACATAATGGCGGGCGCAGTGTATGGCTTTGGCAAACTCGGCTACGGGCATACCGCGCTCGCTGACCTTTTGTTTTATGGCTTCGCCTATATATATGACTTCTGGGTTCATTGGGTCGGGTATAGGCAACAAAAAAAACGTAGAGCAATACTTTTACTTTGCTTTTCGAGGTCTTCGCTACCTATGCTGCCAAATAAGAATAAAGCCCACGTTGTACACGTGAGCGTTACGCTTTATTCTAAGCAGCTTTTTTGATTTGCGAAGATCGAAAAGCAAAGAATTAAAGTTAACGCATTTCTATGTTGCGGTTTTTGGTTTTAAGTATACATTCCGTTTTTTTTTATGTGTAAGCCGTTTTTAGACAATCCTATTTTTCAATTTATTTTGTATGTTCTGATTATTTGTAAAGATATTTAGATAAAAATGCCCACATAAACCGCACTATATGGTTAGACAAAAACTGAAAATGAAATACACAGAGAGTCCGGAATGAAGCAAACGTCCACTGTACCCACAAAGTGGATAACCCGTGAGGGTTGAGGCCTGTTTTTTTCGACCCGAGATGGTCTCCAATAAAAAAGGTGTTAGTTTTCGCAACGTAGCACAATTTATGCGAGCAAATTGTTGTAAAGAACTTTGATGGATACTGCGTTTAAGAGACTTCGGCCTCTTTGGCATATTCCAGATATTCGGTCAATTTTTTATCTAAATCCAACATCCCTTTGATGGCAATGTTTTTGTCTTGATTTTGCGTTTGTTCAATCAAACTCAACGCTATGCGAAACGAGGTCATGGATAGCAAATCCTGCAAGTCGCGCTCAGGTTGCTTTTGCCGGATGTCCGACAATTTTTCGTTCACCATTTTGGCTGCCAAGCGGACATTTTCTTCGTCCTGCCGCTCTATCCTCATAGGGTAAAACCGCTCTGCAATGTTAATCCGTATCGAAAGTTTATCTTCCATAAAAAGCAAATTTTGTCTGCTTCAAACCGGGCGTTTATTTGCCCAAAAGCAACATACATTTATCTATTTCACGCACAATGGTATCTATTTTTTCTTTGGCTTCTTCGTTGCTTTCGCCCGCGTG
Source organism: Bacteroidia bacterium (assembly GCA_025996715.1). Lineage (GTDB taxonomy): Bacteria > Bacteroidota > Bacteroidia > Bacteroidales > UBA932 > BNTQ01. Next base: position 22,087 of record BNTQ01000033.1, read on the forward strand.
GGTTATTGCTTTTGACAGTACCAAATGCTCGGTTTTTTCGGTCAATTCTGCCAATGATTGGCTTTGCTTTGCCAGCACCGCATCTTGCTCTTGTTTTGCTTTGCAGAGTTGAGTATATTTTACTAACAACATCTCGTGCAGCGAAACCAATTGTTCAAACCGCTCGTTCAAACCCTGTAAAACTTCTTGCACCTCCGAAGACATATACTAAGCATTAAAATTTAACTAACACATGTCATAACTTGTTGATAAACCATAAGTTATGATGATTGCACGATATATTCTTTTTCATAAAAGAACCCAAAATGTCCCCACAAAGATAGGAATTTTTATTATATTTCAAAATATCGTTAATTATTTTTTTCTCCAACCATCACCACTACACGTCTATTTTTCTCCATGTTTGCTTCGCTGGTGTTGGGCGCAAGCGGCTCGGTTGCGGCTTTGGGGATGGTGGTGATGCGGTCGGCGGCGATGCCTTTTTGCACGAGATAATCTTTGACTACGTCGGCACGTTCTTGGGATAATTGCATGTTGGTGGCGTGGGTGCCGGAGTTGTCGGTGTGACCTTCGATGATGATGGGTGCGCTGGGATAATGTTGCAGAATTAGGGCGGCTTTTTCGTCCAGAGCGGCTTTTTGCTGCTCGGAGAGCGCCGCTTCGTTTAGCGGATAACCTCCGTACATGGACGCATCCATGGGCTGCTCTATTTTCTCTATGACCTCCACCAAACGTTGCTCTTCGCTGCGCTTTTGTTCCGCCAGACGTGTTTCTTCTGCCAGACGTTCTTCTTCGGCACGCTTTTGTTCGGCGAGACGTCTTTCTTCTGCTAAACGTTGTTCTTCTGCTGCCTTGCGCTGTTGCTCGGCTTCGAGTGCGGCGAGGTCGGGTTCGGGGGGTGCTTGTGGTGCTTTGTCGGATGGTGGTATGCCGAAGAGCAGCCCTACCTTGATGCCTGCTGCGAGCGGGTGCAGTTTATCGACAAGGGGCTTGCCGGCGTTGGTGGACGTTAGTACCGAGTTGGGCTGGTAGTTGTCGCTGCCGTGGTAGTCAATTAGGGGTGCGGCGGCGGATGGGCGGATGCTGTTTATGCCGTAATCGACGTACAGTCCGGTGGCGAGGGATAACTTGTCGTTCAATCGCCACCTTAGGCCTGCTTCTGCTGAGGCGAAAAAGGCGGTCTTTAGTGCTAAACTGCCCTTGTTGCTCAAGTCGGTGAAGTTGCCGAAGCCCATGAACTTTGGCTTGTTTAGTACGAATTTGCCTGAGGCGTATTGCCCCGAGGCAGTCAGTTGGTCGGTGCTGTTGTTGAACTTTGCGCTTAGCGGGATGCCGACTTTGCCGCCCAGTGCCGCGTAGAATCCTTGCAAGGCAGTGAGGTTGGGCATCTTTATGTCCGTTTGGAAACGTAGCATTAGCGGGATGCCGAGCAGTATCGCCTGCTGCCGGTCGCGGTAGCCGGTGAGGGTGTAGGTGTAGTTGAAATCTTCTGTGCCGTCGTTGCGTAGGTAGGTTTCGCTTTGCGGGTTGAGCGAGCGCTTGCCGTTGAATAGTGCGGCTTCTATGCCTGTGGCGATGCCCCAGTGGTTGCTAAAGCGGTAGGTGTAGCCCAGCCCTCCCCCTGCCCCTGTCCTAAGAGGAGGGGAGTTGGTGCTTAGGGTGGATATGCCGCCGCTGATATGGAGCGACAACTCGTGGTGCGGCTGCTGCGCCGTCGCCGTTGTTGCCGCTGTTAGTGCGGCGATGATGATGATGATGTTTTTTGTTTGCATTTTCTCAATGTTCTAATGAATAGTGGATAATTGATAATTAATAATGGACACTCCAATTGAATACAATGCTATTCCATTTGCTACTAAGGTAATAAGGTTGATATACAATGCTATTCCATTTGCTACTAAGGTAATAAGGTTGATATACAATGCTATTCCATTTGCTACTAAGGTAATAAGGTTGATA
>BNTQ01000034.1 GCA_025996715.1 Bacteroidia bacterium
CGTTGTTGCTGATATTTTGTACTAATTTCAATATTTGCTTGTAATTTTTCGCCGTTTCCTTATCCAACACTTTAGGCGACTTTTCCAACAACACCGTGCGAATAAACCTGCTCATTGTGTAGTGTGTTTTGCGCTGAATTTTGGCTAATTCTGCGTATTCCGTAGGGGTAAATCTTACAAGTGTTATACGACTGCGAATTTCTATGCTATCATTTTTCATACCTCTTGCAAACTTTGTGATGTTTCTTCAATATTCTCGCCTGTACAATGTATCATAAAAGGTTGTTTGGTAATACATTCTTTGTAAAATGCGTCAAAGTTTTTCTCTCGCGTACATAGACGACTTTGTAAGGCCGTTTCTATCCCAAATATTTTGGAAGAAACCAATAAATAAACACGTTTTTTATCTTCGTAATTGATATCGTCACGTAACCAGTTGTAAAATCCTTGATGGTCTATTATCAGTGGGTTCTGCCCCGAACACACTGACATTTTGTAAAATGATATTAATTCTCGGTGCAAAGTTTCATCAAACACGTACATTATATCATTTTTATCTGCACTCTTTTTATCTGCAATAATAGCATCATCAAACTTAAACTGAGTGTGAATAGTATAAGGAAATTTCTGTCCTCTGCTGGTAGTAGTGGTAACGGTATAATTCAAATTTGTTTTTTCATTTACTTTACGCAAGGCTTCTAATACCAATTGTTTGCGTTTCTTGGGTGGAACATCACTACCGTCTTTTTTCGTTCGCGGAGTGCAGCACCAATTACATAATGTCTCAAAGTTATCAAATACTACATCAGGCTGTTTGTTGAACATAGCGTGTTCTTTTTGTTGTATCAATTTTAGATACAGTTTATCTAATTTGCATTTGCGTAATTCTATCAATGTATTTTTATTAGCACGAATAAAATATTTAGTCAAACTATATAAAAATTTATCGTCTAATTCCAATGAATACACTGTTTTGGTTTGTTTGGTTTTACCGCTCTTAATGCTTAGCACACTCAAATCCCGCACAATAAGCATTCTCTTGTTTTGATGCGCTGTTACCACTTCTTCGTGGTCGGTTTTGTTGTAAAACTTTGCTCCGTAAGAAAACAAAATTTCTTTTTTCCACAAAGAATATAACGCATTTTCGATATTATTGTCGTAACACGGCAATCCGTTTTCCAAATACTCTTTCTGTTTCAATTTTGGCATTTGCTTAAAATCATCCATAAACAATGGGTGAGGGTGTTTTGTCCGTAAAAACTGAGAACTGTATCCCATCACTTTAGCAAAATCATACGGGTCAAACACGCTGTACGAGAACAGGTCTTTTTGATAATTGTAGCACAAATAGTAAATGATATTGCGCAGCAAATTATCATCCATATTATCGCCGGCAATACCAAACAAATTAAACAGTCCGTCAATATTGTGGACAATATTTCTGTCTATCCGTACCATCGGCAAAACAGAAATAGTAGTATTTTTTTCGTTATTCATATTTTACAATTAAAGGTGTCTGTAATTTGGTACTTTCGGACTTAAAAGATGTCTGCAATTTGGTACTTTACTCGTCAAAGGTGTCTGCGATTTGGTACTTTAGTGCTTAAAGGTGTCTGTAATTTGGTACTTTGGCTCTTAAAGGTGTCTGCAATTCGGTACTTTGGTGCTTAAGGTGTCTGTAATTTGGTACTTTGGCTTAAAGATGTCTGTAATTTGGCACTTTCGTCAAAATCAAAATTATTGTAAATTAACATTTTATGAAATCAAAGGTGTCTGCAATTTGGTACTATCTTAACTTATTTAAAACTTATATTGAACTTATTGCAATTTTTTGCAAAAAAAAAGAACTTTTCCAACTTCGAGCGGTCAACAAAATTTATCTGATGTTCGTATTCTCACTATTCTCAAAGTTCTGCCCAATAGCATAATTCGTTGATAATCAACAATAAAAACCACGTTGTTGATAAAATCAACAACGTGGTGAAACTCGACATATTTGCAACATAGAAAAATATTTATCCATTATTTATTCACAATTTAATTTTAATTTTTTATGAAAAAACAGTATCTAAAATTTGCCTTAGTGGCAGTAACAGCAGGCGTTATAGCAACGTCTTGTGGTAGCGGAAGCAAAATGACCACGCCGCAGCAAAAGCAGTCCGCCAACCGCGGCGCAAAACTCGAAAAAGAGGAGTGCGAAGCCCTTTCTATGAAAGACAGCAAAAATTGGCGTGCCTCAGGCAACGGCGTGAGCACCAAAGAGGCGTTTGCCAAAAGTATGGCAGAACTCAACGCTAAAGCACGTCTGGCGCGGCAGTTGGAAGAGCAAATCAACTCCTTGGTGCGCACCTTCAACCAACAGCACGAGGCAGACGGCGCATCAAGTTTGGTCAGCAAATCCACCGAAATAGCAGAGGGCTATGTGGATAAACTGCTCACCAACGTGAAAACCATCTGCTCCAACACCTACGTGAAAGCGGACGGCAGTTTCAATGTTTATGTATGCGTAGAAATGAGCGAAGAAAGCCTCACAGCCATTCACAAAAAACTCACCGCCGACCAAAAACTGTCCATCGACTTTGCCGAACATCAGTTCAAAAAAGATATGGAAAAAGCAAAAGCGGATTATCGGGAAAATCGGTAATTCACACAAGTACCAAGTACCATCTACCAAGTACCACAATCAGCGGCTTGGTAAATGGTAATTTTTTGTAGATAGTGCGGGATAAATTACAAGGTATGATAACAAATTCACAAAAATGTTTACCTTTGCAGTAGCAAAACCATCAATGCAATGAAGGACATAAAGTTTACAGTTGAATGGAACGAGAGGCTGACAGCCAATGTTTTTATGCTCAAATTGGCTGCCGCAGAGCCGCTTGCGCCCATACGCGGCGGGCAGTTTATACACCTCGAAACGGGCGATAAATCACTTTTGTTGAGACGACCTTTTTGTGTTTTCATGTCCGATACAAATTCGGTTACCGTGGTGGTTGCCATAACAGGCAAGGGAACCGCCAGCCTCGCACAAGCAAAAAAAGGCGATGTGCTCAACGGCATAGTTCCGTTGGGCAATGGTTTTGTGCTCGACAACGCACGCCAAAACGTAGCATTGCTCGGCGGCGGCATTGGCGCAGCAGCATTGTTGCAAGTTACCGAAACCTATCCCCACAACAACTATCGCTCGTATCTCGGTTTTGCTACGGCAGATGCTGTTTTGTTTGAAAAAGATTTTGCCCGCGCAACATCCGTAAAGGTCAGCACCGATGACGGCAGTTACGGTTTCAAAGGTTTTGTAACCGCACTATTTGAAAAAGATTTGAGCGAGTGGAAACCCGATGTTATATTGGTTTGCGGAACTTTACCTATGATGCGTGCCGCGGCAAAAATTGCGCAGGCACATAACATCCCTGCGTTGGTGTCGATGGAAGCGCGGATGGGCTGCGGCGTGGGCGCCTGCCTTGTGTGCACCTGCGAAACAAAACAAAACGGCAAACTCAAAAATTTGCGCGTGTGCGTCGAGGGTCCTGTGTTTGATGCCAATGTTGTAATGTGTTGATTTCAATAAATTAGGTATGATAACAAGTGTAAACATAGCAGGTGTAGCATTTAAAAATCCCATTATTGCCGCCAGCGGCACCTTTGGATTTGGCAAAGAATACGCCAATTTTTACGACATTGATTTGCTTGGCGGAATTTGCACTAAGGGCATTACTTTGGAGGCGCGCCAGGGCAATCCTGCACCACGCATTGCCGAAACCCATGCCGGAATTTTGAACAGCGTGGGGCTGCAAAACCCCGGCGTGGAGGGTTTTATACAAGAGGATATTCCATTTTTAGAAACCTTGGATACCGTAGTGATAGCCAACGTTGCAGGCAGCACCGAAGAAGATTATATCAAAACCGTGCAGCGCATTTCGTCCACATCGGTGCAAATGATAGAATTGAATATCAGTTGCCCCAACGTGAAAGCGGGCGGGATGGCGTTTGGCGTGTTGCCATCGTCGGTCGAAAAAATAACAGCCGCCGTCAAAAAAGTTTGCACCCAACCGCTCATAGTAAAACTTTCGCCCAACGTTGCCAACATTGCCGACAACGCACGTGCCGCCCAAAACGGCGGAGCAGATGCTCTGTCGCTCATCAACACAGTGAGTGGAATGGCAATAGATTACAAAACGCGCCGCCCCGTTTTGGCGAATGTTTACGGCGGACTTTCCGGTCCTGCCGTCAAACCCATTGCACTCAAAATGGTGCACACGGCGTATCGGGCAGTCAAAATTCCCATCATTGGAATTGGAGGAATCACCACAGCCGAAGACGTGCTCGAATTTATGATAGCCGGCGCGCGGGCTGTGCAAATAGGCTCTGCCAATCTGTTCAATCCCTTAGCAGCAAATTTACTTGTAACACAATTATCAAATTTGATGACAACCTGCAAAATCAACAATATCAACGAATGCGTTGGTTCATTAAATTATTGAAACCTGAAACCTGAAACTTGAAACCTGAAACTATAAATATGTATGGATTAACAAATATCGCCGTGGTGCCTATGCGTGCCGAGGCTAACAACCAAAGCGAAATGGTGTCGCAACTATTGTGGGGCGAAACGTTTAGCATAGAGCAGCGCGAGCAAGGCTGGCTCTACGTTTGCAGTGATGCCGACCATTATTATGGATGGATAGATGAGCGAATGGCGCAGCATTTTGTGTCCGAAGATGAATGGATGCGCATTACGCAACAACCTTACCAATTGTGCAATTGCGTGAGTTATGCCACCCATCTCACAAGCGGCGAGCGAGTGCTGTTGCCGCACGGCGCAATGCTCTACAAATACAACCAAGAGACACAAAATTTTGTGTTGAACAACGAAGTATATCGCTTGGACTTGGCATTGAAGGCTTTGCCTGCAAAAATCACGGATGGGATATTGCACTGTGCCAACGATTTGCTCAACACGCCCTACCTCTGGGGCGGGCGCACAGCCTTAGGAATAGACTGTTCGGGACTGGTGCAAATGGTTTTTAGGCTCAACAAAATTACCTTGCCGCGCGATGCCAATAGGCAAGTGAAACACGGCACGGCGGTGGATTTTAGTGCATTTGCAAAAGCCTGCGACCTCGCTTTTTTTGGCAACGATGCCGATAGTATCACGCACGTGGGATTGGTGCTGAGCGAAGATAAAATTATACACGCCTCCGGCGGTAGCGTGCACATCGACCGCTGGGATACCAACGGCATATACAGCGAGGTGCAAAAAAAATACACCCACTCGCTGCGGGTCATCAAGCGGATTGTGGATTAGCAGCAGGTTTGGTGTTGAAGTGATTCATCGTTTGCACCACGCCAATGCTGGCAAAGGATTTGACAGCCTCGCCGGCGCGCAGCACAATGGGAGGCAGTTGTTGCGCCTCGTCGGGAGTCCATTCGCCCAGGACGTAGTTGATTTGCTGCCCGGGCAAAAAATTGTTGCCCACACCCACCTTTAATCTCGCAAACTGTGTGGTGGCAAGCACTTCGACAATGTTTTTGAGTCCATTGTGTCCGCCATCGCTGCCACTGCCTCGCAAACGCAGGCTGCCAAAGGGCAGCGCAATATCATCGCAAACCACCAACAAATTTTCGATGGGAATTTTTTCAATTTGCAACCAATAATTGACCGCCTTTCCGCTCAAATTCATATAGGTGGAAGGCTTGAGCACAATCAACGTGCGTCCCTTGTGTTTGAGTGTGGCAGTGCTTCCCAAGTGATTGACCGCAAACGAGTTATCGCTATCTGCCAGCAGTTGGTCGGCTATTTTGAAACCAATGTTGTGGCGAGTGTTTTTGTACTCTTCGCCAATGTTGCCCAAGCACGCAATGAGGTATTTCATTTTTAATTCAAGATTAATATTAAAAAAACAAAAGTACAAAATTGCTGTTTTGAAACAAAATTACTATTTTTGCAGCAGATTATTTTTTTGATAAAAAAATAGGGGCCCTATAGTTCAAGGGATAGAATAGAAGTTTCCTAAACTTTTGATTCCAGTTCGAGTCTGGGTGGGGCTACAAATGAATACCCAATAGGCAAATCAATCAATTTGCCTATGCTTACAAAGTGGTATTTGGAAAAATTTTAACTATTTTTTGCAATTTTCTTTCACAAATAAAAAAAATATACTACCTTCGCGCAAGTAATGTTTTTTTTCACTTAAATTTAATTGCTATGGCACACAAAATTAGTAATGACTGCACTGCTTGCGGCACGTGCATTGACGAATGCCCAGTAGAGGCTATTAGTCCGGGCGACATTTATTCTATTGACCCCTCTGTTTGTTCCGATTGCGGCACTTGCGCAGAGGCTTGTCCGGTGGGGGCTATCAGCCCTGCATAAGCATTTATGTACACTCGTTCTTGGCTCAGCAATGATTTCTCTGCGAGAAAAAATTGTTGAGTTTTTTGTTGGATTATCTCAATCAATGACAACTGCACAAAGATACAAAGGCGTCGTGGCGTGGTTCAAAAAAAACGTGCCTGCCCCGCAAAGCGAACTGCACTACACCAACCCCTATCAGTTGTTGGTGTCGGTAATTTTGTCGGCGCAGTGCACCGATAAGCGCGTCAATGTGGTAACTCCGGCATTGTTTGCCGCGTTTCCTACGCCTGCAAAAATGGCGGATGCCTCGCCTGCGGCTATTTTTGAGTACATTCAATCCATTTCGTATCCTAATAATAAAGCCAAAAATTTGTACGGAATGGCAACAATGTTGGTGAATGAATTTGACGCGCAGTTGCCGCACAGTATTGAGGATTTGCAACGATTGCCGGGTGTGGGACAAAAAACAGCCAACGTGGTGGCAAGCATTCTCTACAACCAACCTGTGATTGCGGTGGATACGCACGTTTTTAGAGTAGCGCACCGTTTGGGATTGGTAACCAAAGCAGCCAACACGCCCACAAAAACAGAGGCAGAGTTAGAAAAAAATATTGCGCCCGAGTGGCGTGCCGTGGCGCATCATTGGCTAATTTTGCACGGACGCTACATCTGCACCGCCCGCAAACCCTTGTGCAAACAATGCGGACTAACAAAGTGGTGCAAGACAATGGAGAATGGAGAGTTGAGAATTGAGAGTTAATTCTCCATTCTCAACTCTCAATTCTCAATTATTATTAACGGTAAGGTGTTCTATCGCTGTTCTGCGCAAGCAGGAGAGAGGAAAGTCCGGGCAAGGCAGAGCACCACGCTATCTAACGGATAGATGCCGGCAACGGCATGCACAGTGTAACAGAAAATAACCGCCTTGTTGGCAACAGCAGGGTAAGGGTGAAAAGGCGGGGCAAGAGCCCACCGGATGCCGCAGTGATGCGGGATGCCGTACACACCGTGGCTTGCAAGACCATGTACACCAACGTTGGAGGGCTGCTCGTCCGAGTTGGGGGGTAGGTTGCTGGAGCGCAGCGGCAACGCGGCGCGTAGATAAATGATAGAGCCCGACAGAACCCGGCTTATAGCCTTACCGTTTTTTTATGATTTTTTTGTTTGCAAAATATGCCCCAAATACAAGCATTGGCAGCCACCACCGGTTTTTTTGACGGCGTGCATCGTGGGCACGTCGAGGTGCTGCAATGCCTCAAAACATTAGCACAACAACAGCACTTGCCCACGGCGGTAATCACCTACGCGCCCCATCCGCAGAGCGTGCTGCACAACGAGCAGACCATCCCGCTGCTAACCCCTTTTGACGAAAAGCAAACGCTGCTTACGGCGCAGGGCATCGACTTTTTGTTTGTGCTGCCTTTCACGGCGGCGTTGGCGCAATGTTCTACTGCCGATTTTTTTGCACAATATCTTGTGTCGCAATTTGCTGTACGTCAATTGGTGGTGGGACACAATCAATGTTTTGGCAGCGACCGAGTGAACGATTTTGGCAGGCTGCAAAATATAGGCAACTCATTGCATATAAATCTTCTGCGAGCCAACAAAGTACAATACGAAGAGGCAGCGGTGAGCAGTAGCCGCATTCGCAAAGCCATCAGCGAAGGCAATGTGGCAGCGGCAAACGCGATGTTGGGTTACTCCTATCGCCTGCAAGGCGAGGTGGTGCAAGGCAAGCAAAATGGGCGCAAAATAGGCTTCCCCACCGCCAATTTGCAACTTGCTGCCGACAAATTATTGCCGCCCGATGGCGTATATGCCGTGCAAGCAACGCTGGCAGGCACTCGCCGCAGCGGAATGATGAACATTGGCACCAACCCCACGCTGGGCACCACCAACCCCCGCTCGGTAGAAGTGCACCTCTTTGATTTTGAGCAAATTATTTACGGAAAAACTTTGAGCGTGGACATAATAACCCACCTCAGGAGAGAGCAAAAATTTGCCTCCCTCGAAACTCTACAAGCGGCGTTGGAACAGGATAAACAGCGGGCGTTGAGGGTGCTAAAAAAAGCGTAAAGGCAAGGCTCTACGAATAACCAATAATCATAAGAATTAGGTAATATGTTTTGCAATTCAAAAATACTTTCTATCTTTGCCGCAGAAATTGCCCGCTACCAACCCGAAGGGTTGAATATGCATAACCGTAGGTAAGCGAAGCGCAACCTACGGACAGAACGAACAAACAGACAACTGCCTGTAAGGCAGGACAAGTTGCAAAGATAAATTATCAATGAATTACAGAATTTTTGTAGAAAAGCACCCGCAATTTCAAGTGGAGGCGCGGAGTTTGCAGGCTGACCTTAATGAAAATTTAGGGCTGCATTTAGAGAAATTGAGGCTGCTCAACGTTTATGACCTCTTTGGATTTTCGCCCGAACTTGTGGAACGTAGCCGCTATGCGGTGTTTGGGGAGGTGGTTACCGATGTGGTAACGGACACTTGCGATTTGGCGGGCAAAAAATATCTTGCCGTAGAATATCTGCCCGGACAATTTGACCAGCGTGCAGCCTCAGCGGTGGACTGCGTGCGGCTATTGGAGCCTGCTGCCGATGTGCGCATCAAAAGTTCGCGCCTGCTGATTTTTGATAACGAATTATCCGGCAGCGACCTGCAACGCATTGAACGCTACTACATCAACAAGGTGGAATGCAGGCAAAAAAATTTGGATGTGCTTGGCGATGCCGAAAATGCTCCGGTGCGCGAAGTGCCTGTGCTTGTTGGTTTTGCGGCAATGCAGGATAACGATTTAGAGGCATATTGCAAGCAGTATGGTTTGGCAATGAATGCCGACGACCTGCGCGAAGTGGTGCGCTATTTTGCCGGCGAAGGGCGCGACCCTTATGAAACCGAGTTGCGCATTCTCGACACCTATTGGAGCGACCACTGCCGCCACACCACTTTCACTACCGTGTTGAACAACGTAAGCATTGAGGAATCGTTTATCAAAAAAGATATTGAGAGTGCAATGGCGCTCTACCTCAAAATGCGCAACGATTTGGGGCGCAACGATAAGCCGCTATGCCTGATGGACATTGCCACCATAGGGGCAAAATACCTGCGCAAAAATGGACTGTTGAACGATTTGGAAGTGAGCGAAGAAAACAACGCTTGCAGCATTTTTGTAGATGTGGATGTGGACGGTGCCGCCGAAAAATATCTGTTGCAATTCAAAAACGAAACCCACAACCACCCTACCGAAATTGAGCCTTTTGGCGGCGCGTCCACCTGCTTGGGCGGTGCCATTCGCGACCCGCTTTCGGGGCGCAGTTATGTGTATCAGGCTATGCGCGTTACCGGTGCAGGCGACATCTACAAGCCTGTGAGCGAAACCTTGGAGGGCAAGTTGCCGCAGCGCGTTATCAGCACCAAAGCGGCGGCGGGCTATTCGTCGTATGGCAACCAGATTGGCTTGGCAACCACTCACGTGCGCGAAATTTATCACGATGGTTACACTGCCAAACGTTTGGAAGTGGGCGCGGTGGTAGGCGCCGTCAAGGCTGCCAACGTGCGCCGCGCGACGCCTGCCCCAGGCGATGTGGTGCTGCTCTTGGGCGGACGCACAGGCAGAGACGGCATTGGCGGTGCCACAGGTTCATCCAAAGAGCACAACAACAAATCGTTGGAGGAGTGCAGCAGCGAAGTGCAAAAGGGCAACGCCCCCGAAGAACGCAAATTGGAACGCCTATTTCGCCGCCCGGAAGTTACAAAGTTGATAAAAAAATCTAACGATTTTGGTGCAGGCGGTGTGAGTGTTGCCATTGGCGAATTGGCAGACGGCTTGGACATTTACCTCGACCGCGTGCCCACCAAATACAGCGGTCTCAACGCTACCGAATTGGCTATTAGCGAGTCGCAGGAAAGGATGGCAGTGGTGGTGGAACGCCAAGATAGGGATGTTTTTGAAACGCTTTGCGCCGGCGAAAACGTAGAGGTTACGCACGTTGCCGACGTTACCGACAATGCACGAATGCGTATGTTTTTTGGCGACAAAAAAGTGGTGGATATAAGCCGCGCCTTTATCGACAGCGCAGGTGCACAGCATTATGCGCAAGCGGCTATTGATGTTGTGGAACAAAAAAATCCATTTTTGCGCAGCGTCAAAGGCAAAGATTTAGCCGCACAATTGCTCAATAATATGGGCCACCGCAACGTATTGTCGCAAAAGGGATTGATAGAAATGTTTGATGCCAGCATTGGCGCATCCACAGTGCTGATGCCATTTGGCGGAAAACGGCAATTGACCGAAACGCAAGTGTCGGTGCAAAAACTCCCTGTGGGCAACGCCTACACCGACACCGCCAGCATAATGGCATTTGGCTACAATCCTTTTGTTGCCGCGTGGAGTCCCTATCACGGCGCGGCTTATGCGGTGGTGGAGGCAGCGAGCAAAGTGGTGGCAGCAGGTGCGCGATACAACAAAATGCGCTTTTCTTATCAAGAATATTTTGAGCGAATGCACAGCGCGCACTCGTGGGGAAAGCCTTTGGCAGCCTTGCTTGGCGCACTCAAAATGCAGGAGGCATTGGGCTTGCCTGCCATTGGCGGCAAAGATTCTATGAGCGGCACATTTCGCGACATCAACGTGCCGCCAATGCTGATGGCGTTTGGGATTACAACCGTTGATGCGGGCAGAGTGATTAGCCCCGAATTGAAAAATGCAGGCAACCATCTCTATCTCATAAAGCACAGCCCGCTTGCCAATTATATGCCCAACACGCCGCAGTTGCAGCGCAATTTTGATTTTGTGAGCCAAAATATAGAGGGCGCAAACATAGTCTCTGCCTACGCTGTAGGCTTTGGCGGTGTAGCCGAAGCGGTGGCAAAAATGGCTTTTGGAAATGCTATAGGTGCCAACATCAATATAGATGAAAAGGCTTTGTTTGCTTACGATTACGGCTCCATAGTGGTCGAAAGTAAATGTCCGTTGGAGTACGAAAATGCTATCTGTTTGGGCACCGCTACCCATGAGGAAACCCTTGTGGTGAACGGCGTGCAGGTATTGTTGGATAATCTTTTGACTGCCAATACCGAAAAATTTGCCAAAGTCTATCCTTCGGTCTGCCGCAATACGGCTCACGTTCCGGAGTTTAAGCATCAGATAAAAACATTTCATTATCAAGGCAAGCCAATAGCAGCGCCGATTGCCTATTTGCCTGTATTTTCGGGCACCAACTGCGACTACGATACCGCACGGGCATTTGAGCGTGCAGGCGCCAAAGTAACGACCAGCGTCTTCTGCAACCTGCGTGCCAACGACATCGCGCACTCTATTGACACGATGCAACAGGCTATCGAAAATTGTAGTATCTTTGTCGTCAGTGGTGGTTTTTCGGCAGGCGACGAACCCGATGGCAGCGGCAAATTTATTGCCAACGTTTTGAACAATCAAAAAATTGCAACGGCTATCTACCATTTGCTGGACAGGGGCGGGCTTATACTCGGCATCTGCAATGGGTTTCAGGCATTGGTCAAGTCGGGGCTGTTGCCCTACGGACGTTTGGGCTCGGTTACAAAAAATTCGCCCACATTGTTCCGCAACGACATCAACCGCCACATTTCGCAGATGGTGCGCACGCGGGTAGCCTCGCTCAATTCCCCGTGGTTAGCGGGTTTTGCAATGGGCGATGAGCACACCATAGCCGTGAGCCACGGCGAGGGCAAATTTGTGGTGGACAGCGCACAAGCGCAAGCGTTGTTTGAGAACGGGCAGGTGGCGTTTCAGTACATCGACGAGGCAGGCAAGCCCACCATGCAATCGCCCGCCAACCCCAACGGCTCGGCATTTGCCATTGAGGGCATCGTTAGCCCCGATGGGCAAATCCTCGGCAAAATGGGACACACCGAGCGCTACGCCCCCAACCTGATGCGCAACATCGCCGGCAACAAAGTGCAGGGGATTTTTGACAATGCGGTGCGGTGGTTTAATGGACAATAAAATGCAGGGAACAGTTTGACAGTAAAATAAAATTTGAAATTATTATCCGTTTTGATAGGGGACATACGAAGTTTTTAGTAATTTTGCAATTTATAATGGGAATAGCAACAATAAAATATACACGTAAGACAGTCCCGCCTATTCAAAAGATGAATAAGCCTAAAAAACTCATTGCTTTTGGTTGGTATGGTGGAAAATTTTCCCACCTTGATTGGTTATTACCACAGTTGCCCGAATGTTTACATTATTGCGAACCGTTTGCAGGATCTGGTGCGGTTTTATTAAATAAAACGCCTTCGCCCGTTGAAACTTATAATGATATTGATGGAGAAGTTGTAAACTTTTTTAAAGTTTTACGCGAAGAAAAAGATGCTTTGATAGAACAAATTGCATTAACGCCTTTCTCAAGAGAAGAATTTGGACGTGCTTGTGAATTAAATCCCGAATTATCAAATCTTGAGCGAGCAAGGCGTTTCTATATCCGAGCGCGACAAGTTAGAACTGGGTTAGCGCAAACAGCGTCTATCGGACGTTGGGCAAATTGCAAAAACACAAGTAGAGCAGGAATGAGCGGAGTTGTAAGCCGTTGGTTGGGAGGCGTTGAACAATTGGACTTTATTGCAGAACGCCTTTTAAGAGTGCAAATTGAAAATCGTCCCGCTGTTGATGTTATTAAATTATATGATAGCAAAGAAACTCTTTTTTATTGCGACCCACCCTATATTCATGAAACACGTGGCGACACAAAATCATACGGATACGAAATGGACAATTCTGCCCATAAAAAATTAGCCGAAACGCTCAATTCTGTTGAGGGACTTGTGGCAATTTCCAATTACGAGTGTGAATTAATGGACGAATTGTACCCGTCAAAAAAGTGGACAAAAATTTACGGTATAGAAAAAACGATACACTCAACAAAAGATGTTCGTCAAGAAATTTTATGGGTAAATTATAATCTAAATGAACTAAATTCAAAACATATTTTTTCATTTTTCACACATGAATAGTAATACCCCATTAGATATTTTGGAAAATTTGTTTGCAAACGCAAATAGCAACTTGTCCAAAAGTTTTGTCAATTCTGCTGATATACAGGAAAAAATAGAGTTTATTTGTCGATGTAATGCTAATAAAGCACCTATTCGCTTTCTAATGTCATGTTTACTTGCCAAAATTCACAATCCACAAGTAGATATTCGCAAACCCTACACAGAAATTGAAGGGAATGATAACTATTCGGGACGATTTTACGATGAAAGGTTTGTGGAATTGTTGGTACACAAATACAAATTGCCTTGTAATCCAACTACAGCATATTTAACGCCTGCATTTAGAAATCTTGACCGTCTTTTAACAACAGACCTTGTATTAGTTGGCAGACCAAGAGAGGTGTATGTGTTTGTACTCGATATATTGGAAAAAGTGCATACAGACAAAAAAAATGCCAAAAATGTTTTACAAGAAATCATTCGTTTTCTATTGATTATTAAAAAAGAAGACGAACAACGAATGGAACAATTAATAGCAGACTTAAAGCAAGCAGATATATTGCCTCTTTCTACGGAAGCAATCGTAACGTTACTTACTCAACATTTGAATTGCAAACATTCAAGCCGTTTGCCTGTTCTTATTGTGGCTTCTGCGTATCAAACAGTTAAAGAACAAATTGGCGAAGTAAACAAATTGCTTGAAGCCCATAATGCCGCTGACAGACAAACAGGCTCTTTAGGAGATGTGGAAATCATCCTGGCAAATGAGGATAAAATAGTTACTTGCTATGAAATGAAAGACAAGCGCGTAACAAAAACGGATATTGATGTTGCATTACAAAAATTACCTGCAAACAAAATAGATAACTATATTTTCATAACAACTGATATTATTGAAACAGAGGTTGCTGAATATGCTAAAAGTCTTTATGAAAAAACAGGCATTGAATTTGCTGTGTTAGATTGTATCGGGTTTATCCGCCATTTTCTACACTTCTTCCATAGGCATAGAAATACTTTCTTAAATATCTATCAATCTATGGTTTTGACAGAGCCGACAAGCGCAGTTTCCCAACCTTTGAAAGAGGCATTTTTAGCATTAAGAAGAGTTGCAGAGGGCGATAAAAGATAAAGATTATGAGAAATAGGTTATGGTATGAATTAACTCAAGCCAAAAAACGAGCCGATGATATGATTAAAAAATTTGTAAAACCCTTTGAAAAATACATAAAATAATACAAGAACTAATTAATATTTAATAAGTCAAAATAGTACTTATTGCAAAAAAACAGATATGGAAGATATATTAATTATTCAGGAAAGAGTAAAAAATACGATAACTCTTGGTGAGAGCCATTTTAGGGAATTTAAAACTGCCTTAGAAGGGAAGCCTGAGAACAAAAAGCCGCGTCTAACAAAGAAAATTTGTGAAGATATTGGCGAAGCATTGGTCTCTTTTGCAAATGCCGACGGCGGTGAAATTCTTATTGGCGTGGAAGATGATGGTACAATTACAGGAATTTCGCATAACGAAAAAGAAATTAATACAATGCTTGCAGCCGCCAAAACGCACGTATATCATGGACAAATTTTGCCTTTGACTGCCTCTACAAAATTAGTAATTAATAACTTGACAATTTTGTATTTTGCCGTTAATAAAGGAACTACTCAAATTTACCAACTGCCTGATGGGAGATGCGTAAGACGAAAAGATAAATCGACCATGCCGGAATCTATTGACAGAATACAATTTGAGCGGCAAGAGATAATTTCAAGAGAATGTGATAGCCAATTTGTTGATGGCGCATTGGTAACTGATTTGGATGTAGATCTTTTGCAAAGTGTTGCCGATTCTTATATCAAAGGACTCAGTGCCGAACTCTATTTGCAACAAACAGGATTGGCAATTTACGGTACAAATGGATTACGCCTCAAGAGAGCGGCTTTGTTGCTTTTTGCCAAATCAAATGAAATAAGTCGTTGGCATTCAAAGAGCCAAATTAGGTTTCTCAAAGTGCGAGGCGAAAAATTAGAATCGGGAGAAAAATACAATGTAATTAGCGATGAGAGTGTGCAGGGTAATATATTTGAATTGTGGTTTAAAGCATGGGAAAGGTTGAGACCTTATTTGGCGTATAAAACGGAATTTGGCTCGGATGCCAAGTTTGAACAAAAATATATTTATCCCGAAGATGCGTGCAAAGAAACTTTGCTCAATGCAATTGCCCATAGAGATTATTCTATTCAAAATGGAATAGAGATATTTATTTTTGATAACCGAATAGAAATTAAAAGTCCCGGGGCTTTATTATCAACCATTTCGATAAAAAACTTATACGAATTGGAAGGTGCTCATGAATCAAGAAATCCATTAATTGCCAGAGTGCTGCGAGAAAATAAATTGATGAGAGAATTGGGTGAGGGGATGAAACGAATATTTAGTTTGATGAATGAAAATGAATTGAAACGCCCGGAACTTTATTCTAATGGCTCTTTTAGTGTAACGCTTTTTAACGACCAAAAATAAAAAAGATAACTCAAAAATTACGATAAATAATACAACTATTTTTTAATTTAAATCTAAAAACATTTATGAAAACAAACGAAATGCTCTACGAGGGCAAAGCAAAACAGGTGTTTGCCACAGACGACGCCAACCTGATTGTGATTCACTACAAGGATGCTGCCACGGCGTTCAACAACATCAAAAAAGCCACCATCGAAAACAAGGGGCTGCTCAACAACGAAATTTCGACCATCATTTTTG
This sequence comes from Bacteroidia bacterium, assembly GCA_025996715.1. GTDB lineage: Bacteria > Bacteroidota > Bacteroidia > Bacteroidales > UBA932 > BNTQ01. The sequence goes on from BNTQ01000034.1 coordinate 16,110, forward strand.
AGTACCTCAAAGAGAATGGCATCGAAACTCACTTTGTGGAAAAACTCAACGAGCGCGACCAATTGTGCCTGCACGTCAAGATATTTCCGTTGGAGGTGATTGTGCGCAACATCATTGCAGGCTCTATGGCAAAGCGGCTCGACATTCCGGAGGGGACAAAGCCCTCCAACACCATCATTGACATTTGCTACAAAAAAGATGAATTGGGCGACCCGCTCATCAACGACGACCACGCGGTAGCCTTGGGTGCAGCCACCTACGAGGAGTTGAGGCAAATGTACGATATGACCCGCCGCATCAACACGTTGTTGCAAAAAATGTTTCTCGCTATGGGCATCACGCTGGTGGACTTCAAAATAGAGTTTGGCAAAACCGCCGATGGGCGCATCGTTTTGGCAGACGAACTAAGCCCCGACACCTGCCGCTTGTGGGACATCCAAACCAACGAGAAGTTAGACAAAGACCGCTTTCGCCGCGATTTGGGCAAAGTGCGCGAGGCTTACGAAGAAATTTTGGCACGTTTGAAAAAACAATTTAATCAATAATCATTTTGATGATGCGCGAAATCAGAGGTTTAAACGAAGAATGCGGCGTGTTTGGCGTGTGGGGCATTGACAATGCTGCCACCATTACCTACTATGCCCTGCACGCATTGCAGCACCGCGGGCAAGAGGGCTGCGGCATAGTGCGCGTGCGCGACCGACAGTTCAAGCGCATCAAAGGCGAGGGCTTAGTAACCGAGATATTCAAAGAAGAAAATCTGCGCACGCTCGATGGCGATATGGCTATTGGACACGTGCGCTATTCGACCACCGGCGGCGGCGGCATAGAGAATGTGCAACCCTTTGTGTTTCGCCACAACACCGGCGATTTTGCCTTGGCACACAACGGCAACATTGTCAATTCCCAACAACTGCAACGCTATTTGGAGGAGCGCGGTAGCCTGTTTCACTCGACATCGGACAGCGAAATTTTGGCACACTTGATTAAAAAAGACAACGACAACCGCGACCGCCTCTACGCTGTGCTCGAAGCACTCAATATGATAGATGGTGCTTTTGCTTTTGTGATAATGACTGCCAGCAGATTATACGCCTGCCGCGATAAGCACGGCTTGCGCCCGCTGTCCATTGCCAAATTGAACGGCGGTTATGTTGTGAGCAGCGAAACTTGCGCCATTGATATAGTGGGTGCAGAATTCATACGCGATGTAGAACCCGGCGAAGTGGTGATTATCGACAAAGATGGACTGCACAGCGTGGATTATTCCAAGTACAAACGCCACAATATGTGCGCTATGGAATACATCTACTTTGCGCGCCCCGACAGCGATATAGAGGGGACCAACGTTCATTCGTGCCGCAAAGAAACAGGCAAAATTCTCTACAAAGAAGCACCCGCAGCGGCAGACATCGTAATAGGAGTGCCCGATTCGAGCATCAGTGCTGCCATAGGTTACAGCGAAGCCAGCGGCATTCCGTACGAAATGGGATTGATAAAAAATAAATATGTGGGGCGCACTTTTATTCAACCTTCGCAAGACTTGCGCGAAAAAGGCGTGCGCATGAAACTCTCTGCCGTGCACAGCATCGTGCGGGGCAAACGAGTGGTGCTTATTGATGATTCCATTGTGCGGGGCACCACCACGCAACACATTGTGCGAATGCTCAAACAATCGGGTGCCACCGAAGTGCACTTGCGCATTGCCAGCCCGCCCATTATGTATCCCTGCTTCTACGGCGTGGACACCTCCACCTACGACGAGTTGCTCTGTGCCCGCATCAAAGAAATAGACAAAGTGCGCGCCGCCATAGGAGCCAATTCGTTGGCATTTCTATCGGTGGGAGCACTCTACAAGGCTGCGGGCGACCGCAAAGAACTCTGCACCGCCTGCTTCACCGGACACTACCCCACCGCATTGTACCAACCCATTGAAGCCGCCAATAAAGATGGGAAATTTTAGCACACAAACGGTGTGGGGAGGTTTCACAAGGTATTGACTGTCGGCACATAAGGTTCGGGAGTCGTACCACGTAAGGTTCGGGAGTCGTACCACGTAAGGTTCGGGAGTCGTACCACGTAAGGTTCGGGTGTCGTACCACATAAGGCTCGGGTGTCTATCCATATAAGGATAAGGTGTCTATCCGCAGGGAGAGAACTTGTTTGTTTACTTAATGTTTATGCGTATGAAAACACGAATACAAAACTCATGGGGCTTGTCTGCGATGCCCGCATTCGTTGCAAAATACAGACGCCAATTGGTAACCAACGTAGAGGCAATAGGGGGATTTGCCATTGTTACCTTGTACGTTCCTGCGGGTTCGGAGAGTAAATATCGGGCAGCACAAGAGTGGAAGGACTTTGGGCAAATACTTGCTATTCCGTAGTTGGTACTTGGTCGCTGGTCGCTGAAAATGCAGCACTTGATTTTTCGCAAAAATCTATTACCTTTGTCATCGTTTTGTAATTGTTATTTCTATTTTGACACCTATTTTTGCCATATCGCCGCAATTTGAGAGTTGCTCCGGCAGCCATTGCTACTTGTGCATTGTGTGCACAATGGAGGAGTTTTCGTTTTGCATATTTGATGCGCAACAGCAAAAATATGTGGCACTCAAAAGCCTGCCCTACGCCAAGTCGGTGCAAGATTACAACGATTTGAACAAAGGTGTTGCCGCCATCATTGCCGAGGAACCGCTGCTGCAATTGCCCTACAAAGAGGTGCTGTGTATGTACCCTAACCGTTGCTGCACCTTGGTTCCGTCCCAGTGGGCACCGCCTCAATTGTTTAAACAGCAATTGGAATTGAACCACGTTTTGAGCGACCTTGACGAAATTAACGTTTGCCCCATTCCCAGTATTGATGCCGAATGTCTGTTTGCCGTGCCCGGTCCCTTGTCGGCAAAATTGTTCGAAAAATTGGGGCGCGTAACCTACGTTCATCAAAGTGCGTTGCTGGTTCAAAACCTGATGCAGTGGAAAGATGTGTGCACTTCGTCCGCACTGTTTGCCGTGAATATAGGGCAGGACTATGCCGACATTGCGCTTTGCGCGCAAGGGCAATGCAAATTGTACAACACATTCACCATCCGCTCTGCCAACGATTTGGTCTATTTTTTGATGCTGATAGCGCAGCAATACAAAATAGAAAATGGACAATCGAGCCTGCTGCTGTCGGGCAATGTGGATGCCTATATGCCAACGCTGTCGCAGTTTTTTGCAGATATTTTGCACACAAAATTATCGCCCGAATACTATGTGGACGAGTTGCACAAGTGCCTGCATCCACGATTTGACCTACTTTTTTCGTTAGTGCAATGCGTATCATAAATGGTTTTTTGGGCGGGCGCAACATTACGCCGCCGCACAATTTTTCGGCGCGTCCCACCACCGACTTTGCCAAAGAGGCACTATTCAATATCCTCATCGGGCACTTTGACTTGACGCACATTGCTGTACTGGACTTGTTTTCGGGCACAGGCTGCATCAGTTATGAATTTGCTTCGCGCGGTTGCCCGCACGTGGACAGCGTAGAATCCAATTGGAAAAATCGCGCATTTATTCAACAAACAATTCGCAATTTGCGCTTGCAACAAATTCGTTCCTACCAGCGCGATGCCTTTGTTTACCTGCGTTCGTGCACAGAGCAGTACAACATCATTTTTGCCGACCCCCCCTACAACCTTGATGCTGCCGAACTTATTCCTAACATTGTTTTTGAGCAAAAATTGCTCGCGCCCGACGGATGGCTTATTTTGGAGCACGACAAGCATCGCAATTTTGAGCAACACCCTCATATTTTGCAACATCGCAACTATGGAAACGTCCATTTTAGTATGTTTGCAGAAATCCTATCGTAAAAAATCGGCAGTTTGTCGGTTTTTTTTTTCACTTGATAGAATAAGCCTACACCGCCGCTGCAATTGCACTACCTTTGTATCGCAAAAATTAGAAAAACGGTTTTTGCGAAATTTAATCGGCGAGTAATCAATATATTACAATTACAATAGGTATGAAAAAATTTTTATTAGCAGCACTTGTATTGACGGGCTTTGCAGCCACAGCGCAGGACTCAGCACAAAACAAAACCTTGACCATAACATTGGACAAGGCATTGGAAATTGCGCTGAGCGACAATCCCACCATCAAAATTGCCGACTACGAAATTGACCGCGTGGATTATAGCAAAAAAGCGGCCTGGGGTGCCTTGTTGCCTTCGCTGGATGCAACGGGACAATTAGGACGTTATGTGCAACGTCAAGAAATGAATCTGGGCGGTACGCTGATACCGATGCCTATTGATAATACGATGTCTGTAACGGTGTCGCTGTCGTTGCCCTTGATTGTGCCTGCGTTGTGGCAGTCTATACAGATGTCCAATTTGGAAATGCAATTATCAGTAGAGAAAGCACGTGCTTCAAAAATAACGTTACGCAACGATGTAACCAAAGCCTACTATAATATCTTGTTGGCACAAGATTCCTACAAAGCCCTGCAAGATGGCTACAAACTTGCCGAAGAAAACTACAACCTCGCCAAAAACCGTTACGAAAACGGTATGGCAGCAGAGTATGACTACATTTCGGCAGAGGTGCAAATGAACAATTTGTTGCCTAATTTGTTGCAAGTAGAAAACGGTATGGCGCAAGCAAAATTGTATTTGAAAGTGCTGATGGGTGTGGATATGGCGGTAACCATTGAAGTAGAGGGCAGCCTTGCCGATTTTGAAGCGAATGTTGCCACTGCAAAAAATAACGAGATTTCACTCAACAATAACAATGATTTGGTGCAATTGGACATTCAGCAGCAACAGTTACACAAATCGCTGCAAATGCAAAATGCGCAACATCTTCCTTCGTTGGTAGCATTTGGACAATATAGTTACAGCGGGTCGGGGTCGGATAAAGAAGAACAAAGTGCCTTTGGGGCAATGTATGGAGCACCACCAACACCACCAGGTATGCAATGGACACCGGGCGGTATATTAGTTGGTCTGCAATTGACTGTGCCCATTTTCAAAGGGTTTACAGTGAGCACAAAGGCAAAACAAATTAAGATACAAGAAAAAGAATTGGAGTTGCAACGAGAATATCTTGCCCATTCGCTCAACGTGCAAGTCCGCACTGCGATTGACAATATGGAAAAAGCCGTGCGCCAAATGGAAAGCAACAAAAAGGCGGTGGAATTGGCCGACAAAGCCTATAAAATTTCAAACACCCGCTACAATGTAGGGGCAAGCACAATGCTGGAACTCAACAACTCGGCGCTGGCACTCACGCAATCAAAATTATCGTACCATCAGGCAATATCGGATTATTTGTCGGCAAAAGCGGATTTTGAAAAAATCGTAGGACAATAATAATTGAGAATTGAGAGTTGAGAGTTGAGAATTGAGAATTGAAATGTATGACAATTAATAATTAAAAATTAACCTAAAAAGAGTATTTACTATGAAAAAGTTTTTTTTGCCGCTGGTTGCAGTGGCGTTATTGGCAGGTTGTAGCGGCGGCGGTTCTAACAAGGCAAAACAAAAAGTTGTTGCCGACAGTGTTGTGGAAGTGAAGACGGACGTTGTTCGCCTACAACAAGTGGAGCAGGTGCGCGAGTATATGGGCAGCATTAGTCCCTACTCAAAAAATATGATTACCAGCCAGAGTGCTACTCGCGTTGATAAAATTATGGTGGAGGTGGGCGACCAAGTGCGCGAGGGGCAATTGCTTGTAAAAATGGAGCCTACCAACTATTTGCAATCCAAATTGCAAGTGGAAAATCTCAAGGCAGACTACGAGCGTGCCAAAAGTCTTTTTGAAACAGGCGGCGTTTCAAAGCAACAAATAGACCAAATGAAAACCCAGTTGGACGTTGCCCAAGAGGCTTTGAACAATTTGCAAAAAAATACTTTTTTGCTCTCGCCCATCAATGGTGTGATTACGGCGCGCAACTTTGACAACGGCGACATCACAGGCGGACAGCCCATTTTGCAAGTGCAACAACTCAAGCCTGTCAAAATTTTGGTGAACGTGCAAGAAGAATTTTTTTCGGCAGTAACCACCAATTTGACCACCAATATCCATGTGGATATTTATCCTAACACCAATTTTAAGGGCAAAGTAAACCTTGTATATCCAACCATTGACAATATGACGCACACCTTTGTTACCGAAATTGTGACGGACAATAACGACTTGAAAATGCGTCCGGGTATGTTTGCGCGGGTGGTGCTCAACTTTGGCAAGTTGAACAGAGTGGTGGCGCCCGACAAAGCCATCATCAAGCAACCCGGCACCGACGAGCGCTTTGTGTATGTGGTGAATGCCGACAACACCGTGAGCCGCAACACCGTTACCTTGGGGCAACGTTTGAACAATGCCTACGAAATAGTGTCGGGCATCAACGACGGCGACAAAGTAGTAGTTGCCGGCATCAACAAATTGGTCAATGGCTGCACAGTGCGAGAGGTGGCGGGACTTTAATTTTTAATGGAGAATTGAGAGTTGAGAATTGATAATGGTTCATTGATTGGTTGCTGTTAACTGCTCGCTGTAAAAAGCGGGCTTTTTTTGTGATTATTTAACAAAAAAAACAGATTGAAAATTTTTGTAATAGTATTAAAACTATTACCTTTGTTGGGTAATCTAAAACGCTTAAAAACACTATGAGATACTCGGAAATAGAAAGAAGGGTCAAAAAAGCAGGTTGTCGTTATGTGCGCGATGGTAAGAAACATCCTATTTGGTATAGTCCTATTACGGGTATGGAATTTCAGTTGAGCCATCACAAAAGCGAAGAAGCAAAATTTGGAACGCAACAAAGTATTAGCAAGAACTCAGGAGTTAAGTTGTAATCACAAAATAATTGAGAATATGAGAACAGTAAAAGCATTTATTGAACGAGGCAAAGACGGCACTTATGGTGTTTATGTGGACCTCAACGAAAATAAATTAACCTATGGTATTATCGGCGACGGTATAACCACAGAGGAGGCAATAGACGATTTTCGTAATTCTTACGAAGAGATGAAGGCATTGTATAAAGATGAAGGCAAACCATTTGAAGAGGTAAATTTTACCTTTTCTTACGATATGTCATCTTTTTTGAATTATTATTCTAAGATTATGACTTTGGCAGGATTGGGACGTTTGACGGGTGTCAACCAACATCAACTCAGCCATTATGCTACGGGCTTAAAGCGCCCACGTCCTGCGATGGTAAAAAAGATAGAAAATTCGTTGCATAATTTT
>BNTQ01000035.1 GCA_025996715.1 Bacteroidia bacterium
AACTGCTTTATCGGCTGATACTATGCGTGTGGTTCGTAACTGCTTCAAGCGTCTTTGAACGCTACTAACACTTATATCATATTTTACAGATAACTGATGTAAGGTCTGTTTGCCAAAAATATAATCATCCCATAAGCATTGAGTATCAATACCTTTCCTACCTCTAAATTGCTTGCCACAAGCCTTGCATTTGTAGAGTTGTTGGTGATCTATTTTCCCGTTCTTTTTGACTTTGGCAGAGCCACAATAAAAGCAAATTTTTTACGCATATCTTTAAAATACCGCAAAGGTAAGCATACTAAAGGATACAGAAATTTTCAGCCTACTTTTTGACCATTAAGCCTAATTTTTATTTTTTTAACCCTTTAATGCAATAAATTATGAAAAAAGGAACACATGGTTCTTTGGAACAAAGTTTTGAAGAATTGGACTTTGCAGGACAGGCAAGGTCTATTACTGCCCAAGTTCTATCGGTGGAACGGGCTATTAAGGCTCATACAAGACGAGCAGGCACAGAAGGCAGAGATGGCAATCAAGTGCGAACTACATCCATTGATGTAGTACAAAAAATGATAGATAGGGTAACACAACCTCTATCTCCAAGCAATGTTGTAGCGAGCAATATGGATGCTCACGCTCAGAGCATTGTTGATAGTTTAGGAGATAAATTTAACTCGCACGATTTTGTTGCTCAATTTATTACCAGATACGAAAAAGATTATGTTGAAATGCTGTATGCCAATAAAGATAAGGACAGTATTTTTAGAACGGTACATCAGCAAATAGGACTGTACTTAGGTCGCAAGACAACCGACTTGGGAATTCAGGATATAGGGATAGAAAAAGACCCTGCTATTACAAGAAAAGAAGATAACATTCATGTGTGGCAAAAAATCACATCACACAATTAATTTCAAAACCTTTTTAATAATAGAATTTATGAAAAAACTTTTTATTTTAGCAGCAGCACTGCTACTGACCTGCAATGCTTTTGCAGAAATACACACGTGGGATTGCGGATATTGTGGTGAGGATTATTCTTGCCCTCCAACTAATTCCGTAACTGCGACCCTAAACACCGCCGATAGTACCCTTACCATTACAGGCACAGGGGCAATGGCAGCTTATAGCACCGGTCCTAGTGCTTCCCGCACTTCCATTAATTCCATTAAGACAGTGGTAATCAATAATGGAGTTACAAGCATTGGAAGGTCTGCTTTTTCTTCTTGCAGCAGTCTTACCTCTATTACCATTCCTAACAGCGTTACAAGCATTGGAGATGCTGCTTTTCTCTATTGCAGCGGTCTTACCGAAGTTACCATTCCTAACAGCGTTACAAGCATTGGAAGTAGTGCTTTTTCCAGTTGCAGCGGTCTTACCGAAGTTACCATTCCTAACAGCGTTACAAGCATTGGAAGTAGTGCTTTTTCCAGTTGCAGCGGTCTTACCTCTGTTACCATTGGTAACAGCGTTACAAGCATTGAAAGTAGTGCTTTTTCCGGTTGCAGCGGTCTTACCTCTGTTACCATTCCTAACAGCGTTACAAGTATTGAAAATTTTGCTTTTTGGGGTTGCAGCGGTCTTACCTCTGTTACCATTGGTAACAGCGTTACAAGCATTGAAGAACGGGCTTTTGAGGGTTGCAGCGGTCTTACCGCTATCAATGTAAATAACGCCAATACACGATATAGTTCAATAGACGGTGTTTTTTACAACAAAGCACAAGATACCGTAATTTTATGTCCTGCTGGAAAACAAGGCTCTGTTACTATTCCTAATAGCGTTACAAGCATTGGAAATTCTGCTTTTATTTGGTGCAGCGGTCTTACCTCTATTACTATTCCTAACAGCGTTACAAGCATTGGAAATTATGCTTTTGAGGGTACGGCGTGGTACAACAATCAACCTGATGGAGTAGTTTATGCAGGAAAAGTACTGTACAAATACAAAGGCACAATGCCTGCTAATACATCTATTACCGTACAAGAAGGAACATTAGAAATAGCAGGTGGTGCTTTTTCCGGTTGCAGCGGTCTTACCTCTGTTACCATTCCTAACAGCGTTACAAGCATTGGGGATATGGCTTTTTACTATTGCCGCGGTCTTACCTCTGTTACCATTGGTAACAGCGTTACAGCATTGGAGATTATGCTTTTGCCAATTGCAGCAGTCTTACCTCTGTTACCAACCTCAACCCTGTGCCACAAAACATAGATAGTAGTGTGTTCTATTACTATGACTATGATAATTATATTAATGATGTAAGTAGCGACACGCTTTATGTACCTGCCGGCTCGCTGGCTGCCTACCAAGCGGCTAATGTGTGGAAGGATTTTGGATATATTATTGGTATTTACATTTTAACGTTCAACTCACAAGATGGTAGCCCTGTACTCTCGCAAACCGTAGAACAAGGCGAAAAAGCATCACAGCCTGCTGCGCCCACCCGCGCGGGCTACACCTTTGGCGGTTGGTATCAAGACACAGCCTACACCAATGCTTGGAATTTTGCAACAGATATAGTATCCGCCAACACCACCCTCTACGCCAAATGGACAACAGACAATAACAATGGCAACAACGGCGGCAACCCAGACAACCCCACCACCGCCGTAGAAACCCAAAACCTTGCCGCCTTGCAAATCTACCCCAACCCCACCAGCGACCAGATAACAATTACCAGCGACCAGTGGAATGATGTAGGGGCGGGGTCTGCCCGCCCGTCAATTGAGATTTACAATGTGAATGGCACGTTGGTAGGGGCGTATCGCATACGCCCTGATGGTGAAATGCAGGTGTCGCAAAAGGGCGTGTCGGGCGTATTCGATACGCCCCTACAAGGCATCACCATCAACATTGCGCACCTTCCGGCAGGCATTTACCTTGTAAAGGTGGGCAATCGGGTGGGGAAGGTGGTGAAACAATAACCACCCCCTAACCCCCCTAAGGGGGGATAATACCAGCGACATCAAAAAGAGATAGTGAAAAATAAAAATAATTATATTAAAAGTTGTATATTAAAAATAACAACCGTATCTTTGTAACAATATCAGTAAAAAACAAATAAAAAAGGTTGAAAAAGTGATAGAGTTTGAGTTTGATGAGGTAAAAAGTCAGACAAATGAAATTAAACACGGTATTAATTTCATTGATGCACAACGCATTTGGGATGGAATTGTACTTGAGCAATCAACGCTTTATCCAAATGAAGATAGATATTTGAATATTGGAGATATTGATGGAAGATTTTGGACAGCCATAGTTACTTATCGCAATAAAGTAACAAGGATAATTTCTGTTCGCAGGTCAAGAAAACAAGAAATTTTAGATTATGTTGAGAATATCAGATGAAAAATTTATGGAGTTATTCGAAAGCGGCTCCGACGAGATTGATTCTTACGTCAATAAGGATGTTGTTACAATAATTCATCCGGATGGTCGAAGGGATACTCTCGTGAAGACAATTTTGCAGGACGATGTAGCAGAAAGTGTGAAGGCACACGCAAAGAATAACGGCATTTCCCCATCTGTTTTTATATCTACGTTTTTATCAAAAAATCTAATGAAAGCATCGTAACTCAAAGTGAATTTGCTGTCGGCAGGAATGAAAGTGAGAGTAGGATTTGGGCTGTAACAGCGACCATTTTATCAGCAACCAGCGACCAATGGGCAGCAGTGCCTCGTTGGTCGCTGATAAATTTTATTCTTTGTCTTCTGTTTCTACCTCGTCGTCGTCTCGCACAGATATAACCACTTCCATTACTCTGTGGCGGTAGATTTTGGACACTTTTCTGACTTTGAATTGTCAAATTTTGCACAAAACTACAAAAAATATTAATGCAAAATCATTTACCCTAAAAATACCGCGCCTCTTTGTTGGCAAAAATAAGCCCGCAAACCGAAGCCCCCGGCTGCATCATAAAACTTTCGGTGAGTGTGGTGCCAATGTTTTGGGTAACATCCAGCAGGTCAAATAGTGCTGCTTTTTGGCTGTGGTTGGGCAGCATGGGATAGCCCACTGCCACACGGATGCCCTTGGTTTGCTGATGCAAACATTGTGAGTATGCCTCTGCCAAACGATGGCACAGGGTTTCTACGAGCAATGCGTTGTAATCGTCGCCGGCAGTGCGATAGTCTTGTATCAACTGCGGGTTGGCGGGTTGCACCGATAGCGCAAATGCGCCCACAAAGTCCTGCACGCCTGTATCCTGCGGTGCCACAAAATCGGCAACCGACAAATTGGCTTGCCCGGCAGGCTGTTTTTGCAACTGACGCGGGGTGGGCAAAGTTACTCTTACGCTTGTGCGTAATTCATTGTAAATCAACAAATTATCATCCTGCGAGGCGGCAGGGAAATAGCCTATCACGGCTTGTGCCGTGATTTGTTTTTCGCGTTCCAATTGCTGCAACATTTGCAGGGCATCCTCTTGGAGGCGTTGCGCCTCTTGGCTTTTGGCAATGTCCTTATCAACGCCTCTCAAATTCCACGCATAAAAAAACATTGACCAATCTATGTGAGGAACGAGCAAAGAGAGAGGGGTGTTGCGTTCTACGCTTATGCCAAATTTTGGCACAACTATTTTTTCGTTTGCCCAATCAATTTTTAGGCGATTGGCGCGGGCTTCCTCTGGGGTCAGCAATTCTTTGCGCTGCTGCGCAGCGCTATATTGGCTGCGCAATTGCTCGCTTTGCTGCTGCTGTTGCGCTACAAAATTGGGCTTCAATTCGGGCGTAGTGAGTTGCCTTGCAATGCCCGCCGCCCGCGAGGCATCTTTCACATAAAACACGCGCTGCGGGTAGGCAGGTTCTAACTTTAAGGCGGCATGCAAAGCGTTGGTGGCAGCACCTCCCAGCAAGAGGGGCACAGTCAATTGCAACTCGTTCATTTTTTGTGCAACGCGCTCCATCTCGTCCAACGATGGTGTGATGAGTCCGCTCAAACCCACAAGGTCGGGCTGGTGCTGCTCTATAGCCGCCAAAAATTTTTCACAAGGCACCATCACGCCAAGGTCGATGATTTCAAAATCGTTGCAGGAAAGCACCACCGACACTATGTTTTTGCCAATGTCGTGCACATCGCCTTTGACGGTGGCGAGCAAAATTTTTGTCTTTTTTTTGCGCTCTTCGGTAGCAGAGGCAGCGGCCAAATGCGGCTCTAATAGTGCTACAGCGGTTTTGAGCACGCGAGCACTTTTGACCACTTGCGGCAAAAACATTTTGCCCGCACCAAAACTATCGCCCACCGCATTCATAGCATTCATCAGGGGTTGCTCAATTATCTGCATCGCAGAATAATGTTGCAATGCCTCGTCAATATCCTCTTTGAGGTGGTCGGTAATTCCTTTTGAAACCGCACGGGCTATGCGTTCTTCCACTGTTCCTGTGCGGTCTTCGGCAGGTGCAGTGGTAGCGGTGTGATGCTCCAAAATGTTGTTTTGAGCGTAGATAATCAAGCGTTCTGTGGCATCGTCGCTTTGGTTCAAAATCACATCTTGGCACAGCGACAGCAAGGGGTCGCTGCCGATAGTTGTTGGATTGATTTTTGACAATTGAGCACCAATGGTGGGATTTACAATGCCCATATCCATCCCCGCTTTTGCAGCGTGGTAAAGGAACACAGCGTGCAGCGCACCGCGCACCTCATCGTTGCCGCGAAACGAAAACGAGAGATTGCTCACCCCGCCGCTGATTTTGGCATTGGGCAAATTTTTCTTTATCCACTCGCAAGCCCTGATAAAATCGAGCGCGTAGATGTTGTGCTCGGCAATTCCGGTGGCAATGGCAAGCACGTTGGGGTCAAAAATAATGTCCTGCGAAGGTATTATTTTGTCTGCTATCAAGCGATAGGAGCGTTCGGCTACTGCAATTTTTCGCTCGTAGGTGTCGGCTTGCCCCTGCTCGTCAAACAGCATCACCACTACGGCGGCACCATATTGATGAACGAGTTTTGCCTTGCGAATAAACTCCGCTTCGCCCTCCTTTAAACTGATAGAATTGACAATGGACTTGCCTTGCACGCATTGCAAACCCGCCTCGATAACCTCCCATTTGGACGAATCTATCATCACAGGAATCTTGCAAATATCAGGCTCGGAGGCAATGAGATTGAGAAAATGCGTCATCTCTTTGCGGGCATCCAATAGGGCATCGTCCATACAAATATCTATCACCTGTGCGCCAATTTCTACCTGCTGGCGGGCAATAACAAGCGCCTCTTCATATTTTTCCTCGCCTATCAATCGTGCAAATTTGCGAGACCCCGCCACGTTGGCACGCTCTCCCACAAGTACCAAGTTCCATCGACCATCGACCATTTCATTGCCAAAAGTTGTTTGGTGGTCAATGTAAATCGGCTCCAATCCACTCAATACAGTACTTTGCAATTGAGAATTGGTACTTGGTAAATGGTAGTTGGTAGTTGGTACTTGTCGCGGTTTGTATTTTGGTGCCGCCTTTGCCAGCAATGCAATGTACTCCGGCGTAGTGCCGCAGCAGCCTCCCACGATATTGACCCATCCGTTTTGCATATATTGTTCGGCAATGGCAGCCATTTGCGCGGGCGTTTGGTCGTATCCACCCTGCTGATTGGGCAGGCCTGCATTGGGATGAGCACTGATGTGAAAGGGTGCTTTTTTTGCCATTTCCTCTATGTAAGGTTTCATTTGTTCTGCACCAAGTGCACAGTTCAAACCAATGCTCATAAGGGGTGCGTGCGATACCGACACCAAAAATGCTTCTAATTGTTGCCCCGACAACAATCGTCCGCTGGCGTCAGATATAGTGCCTGAGACCATCATAGGCGTTTGTGTGCCTGTCGCGTTGGCATATTCCATCGCTGCAAACAAGGCTGCTTTTAGGTTGAGCGTATCAAACGCGGTTTCAAACAACAAAACATCGGCACCTGCTTGCACCACGGCTGCAATTTGTTCATAGTACGCCTGCTGCATCTGCACAAAGGTAACGGCGCGGTGGGCAAGGCGATTCACATCGGGCGACAAACTCAGCGATTTGTTGGTGGGACCTATACTGGCTGCCACAAAACGAGGCTGGTTGGGCGTTTTGCGTGTATATTCACGGGCTGCCTCACGGGCAAGATGCACTGCGGCGGTGTTAATTTCGGTTACCAAATCTTCTACACCGTAGTCAACCAGCGAGATGCGGTTGGCATTGAAGGTGTTGGTGCTCACAATGTCGGCACCTGCGGCAAAGTACTGCTCGTGGATGCCGCCAATGATGTGCGGCTGCGTGAGATTGAGCAACTCGCAGTTTCCCTTTTGCGAATGCGGGCTGTGGACAAAACGTTTGCCGCGAAAATCTTCCTCTTTGAGTTGATGTCGTTGAATGAGGCTGCCCATAGCCCCGTCCAGCACTAAGATGCGGGACGAGATGTGTTGAATAATTGACATAAATTTGTGGTTTATTGTGTTCCCGTGTGCCCAAAACCGCCTGCGCCGCGCTCGGTGTCGCTAAGGTTATCTGCCAACTGCCATTCGACGCGCTCAAAGCGAGCCACCACCATTTGTGCTATGCGCTCGCCGGGTTGCAAAGTGAATGCCTCTGTTGAAAGATTGACCATAGCCACTTTTATTTCGCCGCGATAGTCGGCATCAATGGTGCCGGGAGCGTTGATGACTGTGATTCCGTGCTTGCTTGCCAGCCCGCTGCGGGGGCGAATTTGCGCTTCGTAGCCTTCGTGCAACTCAATGTATAGCCCGGTGGGTATCAACATTCGCTGCATCGGCGCAAGCACAACAGGCGCAAGCAAGTTGGCACGCAAATCCACCCCAGCAGATTGCGAGGTGGCATATTGCGGCAAATCAAAAGATGACTGATTAACGATGCGGACTATCATTGTGAAGTGCCTTAGTTATTGGACAATATTGCATTTTCTGTGGCAGCCTCATCCAGCATTTGCAAAATAAAGTTTTCTTGCTGCGACTTGTCGGCAAGTTGCCTGCGCAGTATTTTTTCGGCAATGTCCACCGACAACAACGCCACTTGCGCATTGATTTCGCCCAAGGCTTTGTCGCGCTGCAAATCAATATCCCGCTTGGCTTTTTCGAGTTGCCGCTGGGTTTCCTCTATCGCTTTTTGCTGGGCGTTTTTCACTATAATTTCGCCATCGGCAAGGGCTTTTTTTACAATATCCGCCTGCTGTTTGCGCACATCTGCCAGCATCTGCTCGGCGGTTTGCTTCACCTCTTCCAATTGCCGCCGCGCCTCAACAGCATCCGCCAACGATTGCCGGATATAGGTTTGCCGCTCTCCCACCATTTTGGTAATGATGGGAAACCCAAATTTTGCCAATAGTCCAAATACAATTAGAAAATTGACCAGCATCCAAAAGAGGAGGCCGAAATCGGGAGTAAGTAATGCCATAATTTATTGATTTACAACAACATAAAGCAAACCACTACCGAGAACAAGGCAACGCCCTCTACAAAGGCGGCCATAATAATCATCGACATACGGATGTTGCCGGTGGCTTCGGGCTGGCGTGCCATGGCTTCCATAGCGGCAGCACCAATTTTTCCAATACCCAAGCCGGCACCCACCGTGGCAATACCAGCACCCAACGCAGCAAAAGCCGAAGCCAAACTTCCGGTAATAGCCGTCTGCAACAAAATAAATAATGAAATCATAACGTGTTGATTTTAATGAATTACAAAATAAATCACAATTTTTGGAATGCGACAAATCAGCAAAACAAATTTTACAAAAAAAAACTAAAACGTGCAAAGATATAAATTTATTTTTATTGTTGTGCCAAAATTGGAAGAAAAATTGTAAAGCATTTATTTCCCTTCCATTTTATCGGCAAAACTTCGGACAAACTTCGGCAACTTCGGACAAACTTCGGACATTTAAACAAAAATGTATTTAGATAAGTTTGTATCTCCTTCATTTTTAAGTAGTTCTTTTTTTATTAATTCTAATAAATCTCGCCTTGCTGTTCTTTCGGAAATACTATATCTCTCTGCATATTCCGAACTTGTTATCTCGCCTTTTGTTTTATAGAATAAAATTGCATCTTTTTGCCTTTCGTTCAACTCTAAATTCTGCAATTCTTTTTCAGCCAACTTGTCTTTGAAAAGTGCTACTTGAAAACCGCCCTCTTTTTCACTCATTTCGGGCGTTGGCAGACCTGCAAGTTGGCAAGTATTGATGATTTTTTCTATGCCGCTGCCCCACGAATCAATGTAACCACCGCGAAAACAAGCCTCTGCAAGTATAGGATTGCGCGGGTGCGAAGAATGGCGTTGTTGGAGTTGTGCCAAAGTAATAGTTACGGGCAAACCGCCATCGTTCCAAGCAAACATTTTGTTGTCGTACACGCGAATTTGCGTGGGCGCGCCCATATAATTACGGTGAATAAGTGCATTTAAAAGTACTTCGCGAAGGGCTGGCACAGGATATTCGAGCGTTTCAATACGATTCATTCCTTCAAATGAAATGTTGCGTATCAAAAACTTATAATCAAGTGTGCGCAACACTTTGTTTAACACCTGAATGATATTGCCTTCTTCGGTTTCTTGAAAGCGAATTGTAAAATCATCGTCTTCAAATTTGCCAATTTTTACAAAAGTGTTGGCATAAAATCGTCCGGGGTCTTTGCCAAACAGCACAATGGCAGCGCGTTTGAGTTGTCCGTTTTCGGACAAGCGCAATTTTTCTAACAATTCAGGCGTAGTAAGTCCGTCAATATCGGGCAAACGACCTGCTTCTTCTGCTTTTCGTAGAAAAATCTTGACCGTTTTTTCGTCAATATCATCCAAGGTTGCGCGAGTTTCTATCACATCGTCCCAAGTATGACCGGCGCGTTTGAGCAAAAACTCGTTCAATGCCGCCCCTGTCAATTCCTGCTTTACGCTGCCGCTGCGGTAATAATATCTGCCGCGCAACGAAATAGGTACGGAATAGGGCTGCACAATAATTTGAATAAAATGCTTTTCGTCTTCTTGCAAAAGATTAACTTCGGCAGTAATTCCCATCAAGTTTTTGATTTTGTTGGGAATATCGTCCATCAGTTTTTTATATTCCTCCACAGCAAGCACATTGCCTGCATCGTCTTTGCCGATATAGATTTGTCCGCCTTGCGCGTTGGCAAAACCGCATACCCATTTAAGGTAGTCGTCGTGCCAACTTTGCTTGTATTCTATGTTTTGGTGTTCGGGCATAATGTTTTGATTTTTTCATAAATTTTCATTAGCGTTCACTAATGTACAAAAGTACAAAAATATAAATGCAAAATTACTTGTTTTAGAAATGTTTTGTTTTTCTGCACGTCAGCAAATGTACACACTAACCTTACAGTTGAATGAGCAAACTAACGCTGTGCGCACCGCCTGCAACGTTGTAGCCGCCCCACGAGTAGCACAATTCTGTGCGCTTGATGCGGATGCCGCCGCCCACCGAAAGTCCACTGCCTGCACGTCGGGTTTCGTCTCGCAACTCGTTGTCTATTAAAAAGTTATACCCTGCCATTACAAAAAATTTAGGGGAAGGATACAAGCCCAAACCTATTGCAAGATGGCTCAGCAATTCTTTGCCTGCCTTGCTCCAGCCGCTTTCGGCGGCATTGTTGTTGTTCAACAATTGCACCGTTTGGGAGGATTGGTACAAGTGCCAATTTTGCAAATGATTTATGGTTAATGAAATGCCAAATGGCGCGGCTGCCAATTTGTGAGATAGTGCCAATTGCACATTCAACGGCAATGGCTGCCGCTCGCTGCCGGCGTAGTAAGTAGAGAGTTGCGCTCCTGCATTTTTGACCACAAATGCTACATTGGTAAGCCTATCCAACGATTGGTAGCGGCACGCCACATCCATTGCCAAGCCCCACGAAGTGTAGTGTTCCAACTGCGACAGCAGTACCTTTACTGTAATGCCCACGTGCAACACCGGCGAAAATTGTTGTGCATAATGCCCCATCACGGCAATTTCATTGGCATAAAAATTGCCCTCTTCGCCGCCCAGGTCGTTGGTTTTTACAAATGAACCGTAGTTAAAATTTTGCACCGTGGCTGCAAACGTTCCCCAGCGGGGGCTGTGCCACGCTGTGGATGCTTGCACGTAGTGGGCTTGCGTAAAAAAGTTGGCATAGTTCACTGCCACTTGCTTGTGCAGTGCGCTGTCTAACAAAGCGGGCATGTGTGCCGCTTGGTTCACATCGTTGTGCAAGGGCAACAGGGCTGCATTGCCCATGGCTGCTGCCTTTGCGGATGATGGCAACGACAAAAACGAGTAGGCAACATCACCTCCCCGCTGCGACCAAACAACTATGGGCGTTCCGCAAACCAACAAAGCCAATATCCATTTGCGAAACATAGTATAATTTATTGAATTACAACAACTTATGATTTACATAGGGCTCATTTCCATCCCCACTTTCTCTGCCAAAACCTGCACCGGAAAATTCATAGTTTTGATAAAATAGTGTTTTTGCGTTTCTTTGTCGTCCTTGCTCATATTGTAGCACTCTTGTATGGTGCGCACAAAAGTGAGCAATAACGCCATATCCGGATAATCCATATTGGTAAATTCTTCGATAGAATTGAGGGGAAAATTGTCTGCCAAATAAGAATTTTTGCTGTCCCCAAAGATATTTCCTTTCAAAAAAGGATTGATGTAAAAATCGGGTTTGCCTGCATCCGTGCGGCATAGCAGTGCCCATCCGCGCGGCAAAAAAACGACTTCCATCGAAATGTGCAATCGCTCGGCAATGCACAAGTACAGCATAATCAACGAGATGGGCGTCAACTGTTTTTCTTTGAGTAGTTGATGAATATAGTATTTACCAGCCTCGTTGCTATAAGGAAGATGGACAAACTTGCATTGGTTGAACAGCACGTCATTGACGATTTGTATTTTTTTGACCAAGGTTTGCTTCTCTTTGATTTTAGGCAAAATGAGGTCTAAAACTGTCGTTTTGAAACAAGTATGAACGTCGTCGTAACGCACTTCGGGGCAAGCAAATTTGGCAATGCAATACATTCCACGCAACATATTTTTTCCATTGTTGGCAACCCACTCGGTAAATTCTTTTTGCACTGTAGCCTGTTGCACCTGTTCTATAAAGCCTTGCACACGCTGTTTGCGCACGCCTTCCATTCCACTTAATAGGGCTTGTTGCAAAGCAGGCAACACATCCTCACCCTGCGCCAGAACACGCTCCTGCACAGTTTTTATCACTTCAGGGTCGGGGTCGTCCAGCAGGTTAATGAGGGCAGATAATTCGTTTTTGGCAATCATAATGTATAAAATTTTGAGTGCAAATGTACAAAAAAAATTCTTATCTTTGCAAACAAGATAAACTTTATGTATCCATAAAGTTGAACGTGCAACTCTTAGTGTTTATTGTAACTAAATTGTTTAATTTATGTTCGTTGCCAATTGTTTCCCACAGTGGGATACCGACTTGTTTTTGTTTTTGAATGGGCTGCACTGCCCCGCGCTCGACACGCTGATGTGGTGGATAAGTGCTCATTGGACATTTGTGCCTTTGCAGGTTTTGATGGTGGTAATTTTGTGCCGGCAAGTGGGCAAAAAACGTGCGCTGTGGCTCGTTTTGGGCGCAGTGCTGTGCATTGTACTTGCCGACAGAATTTCGTCGGGGCTTATCAAACCTTGGGTGGAACGATTGCGCCCCTCGCACACTGTTGCCATTGAGCACTTGGTGCACACGCTGCGCGGCTATCGCGGCGGAAGTTACGGATTTGTGTCATCGCACGCTGCCAACCATTTTGTGTTTGCCACATTCACTGCGCTGATAATGCGCCGCCGTTGGTATAGCATCGCTATCTTTGTGCTGGCGGGCATTGTAGGCTACAGCCGCATTTATTTGGGCGTGCATTATCCCTTGGATGTTATGTGCGGTGCGGCTCTGGGCGCGGCAATTGGCTATGGTGTATATGCCCTCTATCGCTGGATAACCAACAAATTACAACCGCCTGTAGCCGATATTAAAGAATAGATTATTCGTTCACTTTGCCAAACCTGCGCTCGCGTTGCTGGTAGTCGGCAATGGCGGCAACAAAGTGTTCGCGCCTAAAGTCGGGCCACAGCACGTCGGCAAAATGCAACTCGGTGTAAGCCAATTGCCATAGCAAAAAATTACTGATGCGCTGGTCGCCGCCTGTGCGTATAAACAAGTCGGGGTCGGGGATAGCGGATGTTTGCAGTACCCGCGCAAATTCTTCTTCGGTAATGTCGTTGGGCTGCAATTGCTTGCTCAACACCTTGGTGCACAAGCGTTTTGCTGCATCCACAATTTCCCACCGTCCGCTGTAACTGAGTGCTATAATGAGCGTAAGCCCTGTGTTGCCGGCAGTTTGCGCAATGGCACGCTCAAATTTTTGGGCTACTTTGGGCGGCAAGGCTTGCATATTGCCAATTGCCAGCAGCCGCACTTTATTTTTTTGTAGTTCGGGCACTTCTTTTTCAATCGCATCCACCAGCAGCGACATCAAAGCATCCACCTCGCTCTGCGAGCGTTGCCAATTCTCGGTTGAGAAGGCATAGAGGGTCAAAAATTTCACACCCATTTGGGCGGCAGTTTCGGTGGCAGCCCGCACTGCTGCAATGCCGTTTTGATGCCCCATCACACGCTTCCAGCCGCGCTGCTTTGCCCATCGCCCGTTGCCATCCATAATAATAGCCACGTGCTGCGGGATGTTGTTGGGCTGTGCGTTGTTGGTGTTCATTCCTTTACATTTTAATAATAGCATTCTTCGCAATTGCGCTCAGGCATTAGTTGATAGGAGATTGTGATGCCCACATAACTCATCCAATCTTTGTTGATAAAGGTTTTGCCTTGTGTTTGCGCGTTTTTCCAATTGTCCACATCATCTGCAAAAGTTTTGGCAAACGTCCACTCTGCGCTCAATGTCCATCGGTATTGCAGGCGGTACTTGACTCCTACGCCAAAAGGCAGTTGCAATGTGGGTTTATTTTTGTAGTAAAAAAGCCCTGCACCCAGCATGTAATAAGGCGTGATGCCAAATCGGCTTGGATTAAAAACATCATAGGGCAAAAATCCAACTTCCACGCGCAGGTCGGCATCAAAAAAAAATTGGTCTAATTTGTCGGGTGTTTGCCTGCCGTCGTCCGACAACAGACTGCCCTTGTATTTGTTGGGGTTGCCGCGCAAATTTCCCCCTGCCATATTGACGCGCAGAGCGTAGTAATTGCCCAATGTGTAGCGCACTATTCCGCCCGCCATAACTCCGGGTTGTGTTGGGATGGCGTTGGTTTTGAAGTCGCCAATGTAGGTAGCAGCAGCAGCGATAGCCCCCACGCCAATTTGAGATTGTGCACGTCCTGCCAACCCGCACAAACACATCGCTGTCACAAGAAAAAATCGCTTTGTCATTTCGCTGCCAACAAAACCTTAAAATGCGAAGGTAGCGATAAGGCAGGCTGCTGGGGCATTTGTTTAACAAATAATAACGTCCGCAGAGCAGTTGCAACTCTTTTTATTATTCATTGTCCACATTTCGCTCCTTTGCAAGTGCCCGCAGCACCTCTGCTACAAGCGAGTATTTGTAACCTTTTTGAACGCCAAAACGAGTCAGTTTGGCTAACACATCGGCATCGTTTTTGCCTTTAGTTTGCGACCATTTTTTGTTGAGTAATTTTTTTAATACTTCGGGTTCGCAGGCTACATCTATCTCCTGCAAGGCTTGTGCAATAAGGTCTGCGCTCAATCGTTGCTGTTGCAAATAGGCTCTAATTTTTTGCGCCCCCCATTGACTGCGCTGCGATTTATTGCGCACAAAATTTCGAGCATAGCGCGCATCATCTATGAAGTGCTGGCGGACAAGTTGTTGCAAAATTTTTTCTTGCTCTACGTTGTCAATTTTCCATTGTTGCAGTTTTTGCCCAGCCTTAAAAGTAGAAGTTTCATAGCGAGTGCAAGTGTTCATCAACCGCTCCAATGCTTGCTCTGGGGTAATGTTCATAGATGGTGATTTTGGTGAATAGACTTGTAATGGAAAGTTTGCAGAAATAAATGCGGATTTGTGAGAAACTTTCTCACAAATTCAAAGTTAAATGCCTTCAATTTCTATCTGTCGGTTGTCATTCTGTTTTTTATCTAACTAAAAACAAAAGTACAATTTTTTTCTTTTACCAACAAAATCCATTTATAACAATAAATTTTGTTGCAAAATTGGTATGTTTTACGAATTATTGCGAGTTAATTAATATTCTCAATCCATCATCACAAATGCTGCCCAATAATACGGATTTTTGTATTCCTCGCGAATGGTTTGTTGTGCTGTTTTGAACGATTCCATTTTACTTTTTCCTGCCAAAAGATTTTGATAAAATGTTGTCATAAAACGAAAGGTGGCGTTGTCATCTACTTTCCAGAGCGACATTACAAGTGTTTCTACGCCTGCTAACTTGAATGCGCGTTGCAAGCCGAACACGCCCTCACTGTTTTGCACTTCGCCCAAACCTGTTTCGCAGGCTGATAATACCACCAATTTTGTTTTCGAGAGATTTAGTTGCGCGATTTCTGCGGCGGTCAGAATACCATCTTCAATGTTGGGAATCAGATTTTCGTTTTTCCATGCACGGTTTGCACCCGCAAACAGCAAGCCCGAACGCAGCAACGGATTGATATACATGCGATTTTGACTGCCCATTATTTGCATAAAACCAGTTTCACGAATTTGCTTTTCGTCTTCCAAAAAGAAACCATGCGTGGCAATATGTAATAGTTCGGGCGAATGTTCCGAAAGTGTTTTGAATGATTCTTCGTTTGCCGAAATACCCATAAATTTGATATTAGGAACATTTGAGGTTTGCAAAATTTGTTCTACTTCCGCAACTTCTTTTTCTGTTCCCCTCAAATAAGTCCAGCCGGAACGTGTTGAATCATTGGGCATAGAGCGGGAAGCGAAATACTGCGTTTCTTCGATTTTGTATTGTTGCGCCGACAAAATCAACTCTTCCTGATTTTCAATATCGTAGCGAATCCCGCCGTATTCAACCGCCTTTTGTATAGGCAAAAAAACGACTTTTTTTGTTTTCATTCGCACAATTTCGCGCGTACTCGAAACCAAATGTAGATTATATTTATCTGTCAATAAAACCGTATCGGTGGGAATAGCAGCAAAAGAAATCTGATTGAGCGCACCCGACGGCGAATAATACACATTTTCAACACCCGATAGATATTTTTCCAACGGTTGCCAAACGAGTTGGTAAAGTTTTTGTCCATTGTAAAAACGCGGGCTACCACTGTTGTAAAGTTTTGCGATACGTTTTTCCGTATTTTCATTCTCATCCGTAAGTAATAAATCTAACTGCGATTTTTCAAAGAGTGGCACAAAAACAGGATTTTTAAGGTCTTTTCGCACAATTAGTGCGGCATACATTGTAGTATCCGTAAAATCTTTATTGAATTTTCGATAATCAATAAATTCAATAGCGATTTCATTTTTCGACAAGTTTTTTTGTATGTCTTTCCATTCGATATTCAAATCGGCTTTTTGCTCGCGATAGGCAGATGAAGCAACGGTAAGCACTTTATCCAAACTATCGGCGCGGTTTTCCAACAATTCGATATACTCTTTTTTGTAATTATCTGTTTTTGCCTGCAATGCCGTAATTTGTTGGCGCAGTGAGCGCAGATTATTAAACTGACCGATTAGTTTTTGATTGCCGGAGTTAAGTATAGCATCGCGGATTTCGTTTGTTGAGCGCAATAATAAGCCTTTGGAAAATAGGGCATTGTTGTAAGCGAGAGATTGCGTTTTAGTGGTGGTATAATCACTTAATAATGTATATGTAAATTGTTCAAGCGCATAACCATTACTATTATCCCAAAAATCTTCTCGTTGTTTTTCAGACATAAAAGTAAAATTCAGATTTATTTTTTTCTTAATGTATGTATCCCATTCTGCTACATATTGTGTAGATAATTCGTAGTTACCATTTAACCAATTTATAAGTGATAAATTTTCACAAGTCGTAAGATTATATGAATGTTCCTTACCTAAGGTCTTCCCTATTAAATCTTTGGCTTCTAAAATATATTTCAATGCCAATTCATATTTTTCTTGCTTCATGTAAAGATATGTCAAATTATTTAGAGGTAATATGCGGTCAGCATGTTCATTAGCAAAAATCATCTTGTACAACTCATTGGCTTCAAGCAACTGCCACTCCGCTCGGTCAAAAATACCTTGTTGTAATCGAATTAGTCCATTATTATTCAGTGCCTTAATATAATAGGGATGTTCTTTGCCGAAGTGTTTCTCAAAAATCAATATCGCGCCTATTGCATATTTAGCCGCTAAAGTATCATCCCCCCATTGCATTAGAATATGGGATATATTGACTAATGTCAGCGCGTAATCAGGACTATTCTGCATTGACAATTCTATCATAACTTCTTCTGACTTTAAAAAATAATCAAAAGATAAACCAGAATTTCCTAATTTGTTGTATAACAAACCCATATTATTTAGTAATAGCGCATATTGAGAAGATTTGAGATTATTATTTTCATAGATTTCCTTACTTTGCAATGAATACTTCTCTGCTAATTGATAATTTTCTGTCTCTGCATATAGTGTAAATAAATTTCCTAAAGTCCGAGCATAATCAGGATGGTTTTCTCCTATTATTTTTTCTTGTCTTTCTTTTGTTTCAATAAAGCATTTTTCAGCATCAGAATAACTTCCTGTTGAATAATACATCAATCCCAAATTATTAACCGTTGTTGCGTAAAAAGCACTTTCAGTACCAATAGTTTCGCTGTATATTTTAATTGCTTCTAAGAAATAGTTTTCTGCATATTCATAATTCCCAACAGAATTATAGATACTTGCTAAATCAGCCAATATTGTTGCATAATTTGCATTTATATCTCCGCCTAAACTGATATACAATTCTTTTGCGTTAAGCAAGTATTTTTCTGCATCGGTATAATTGTTTTTGGCAAAATTCAACTCTCCAATAAAGCGAAAACTGTTAATGTAACTTAGCGTATTCGTTTGATTGTTATTTTCATAAATTTCTTTCGCAGTAAGTAAAAAAGATTCTGAAGAATCATAATTACCTGTGTATAAGTCAATATATCCTAACTGTATCAAAATACCAGCATAAGATGTATCGTCTTTGCCTAATTGATCTTCATATTGTTCTTTTATTTGAATAAAAACTGTTCGTGCTTTTTCAAAGTTTCCTATAGAAAAATATAATAAACCCAAGTTATTAAGTGTGATTATGTAATCAGGATTTTCTTTGCCTAAATTTTTCTCGCGTATTTCAAGCGCTTGTGTTAAATATTGTTCTGCCAAATCATATTTTGCCAACTGCATGTATAGATAGCCTAAAATATTTAAACTATTAGAATATTCGGGAATATCTTTGCTATAAACTTTTTCAACAATGTCTATATAAGACAAATAACTATCTATTAGTTTCTCGTAATTATAACTTAAATCGTACACTTTTATCAGCAATGGAAAATAAGTACAATATTGCTCAGAATATTTTCCATACGTTTGTTCAATTATGGTATAGCCTTCTATTAAATAGGTTTCTGCTTTATCATATACCAGAGTAGCCAAATAAGCGTTTCCTAAATATAAATTGTAATTTGCGTGATTATCGGCACTTTCGGTATCGCAAAATAAATCTTTATTGCTTTGCAGTAAGGGTATAACTTGCTCATACTGCTCATTAATAGCTAATGAGTCTGCTCGCCCTAAAATCTCTTTGGCGGTTTGAGCATAACTATTACTCACAAACCCACTTAATAGAATAATAATCCCTAAGTTTAAATATAATTTCATTTTATAAATGCTAAAATTGTTTTTTCAAAAAATCTACTACTTTTTCTATTTTGGCGGTATCTTTTTCAATTAAATAATCCACTACTATCTCTATAATTTCATTTCGACTTTTATTCCTTGTGCGCAATTCAGAATCAATTCTATTGTATAAACTTTTCCCATTGCTGTCGTCTTTTGATTCGCCTGCATTTCTGTATTCATCAATAATTTGGTCTAAGCTTACTTGGTGAAATACATAGTCATTTAAATGTCGAAAAAACTTATGGTCAACTTGTGAAAATAGATAATGTCTCAAGAATTTTTCTAAACACTCTATTGGTAAATAATTCAAAGGTATGTTATTGGATATTCCTTTGTTTGCAATATAACCTGCCGCTTGTTTTTGAACATCTGCATCCAATATTATTGAAATTTTTGCTGTTTTTCCTACAAGATTACTTGAAACAACTTCTTGGGCCAAATCAATGACATTACCAAAACCACCACATGGCAAAATATGTACCAATTTATTGCTCAATAATGAATGTTTTTTTAATAATCGTAGAACTATTTCTTTTGCCAAATCATCCTCAACGAGAATAATATAGTCATAACCACTACCATAATCGTATAACATTCTTGTCGCATAGGCAGGATAACATGGGTTTATTAATTCCATGGAATGGTCGGCATGTCTTTCTAAAAAGAAAATGTTATCTGGCTTAATTGCACTAATAAGTTCTATTGAATGAGTGGAAAAGTAAACGGCATAATTAAATTGATTTGAAATCTCTTTTAAGAAAACGACAAGCCTTTTTAGAGAAGATGGGTGTAATGCAAGTTCTATTTCATCAAGTAGTAAAAGGCATGGAGTTTCTAATGTTTGCCTATCAGAATTTCTAATATTCAAAGAGTTTAGGATACTGATAAGCAGATTTTCTCCTGTGGACATGTGAAATTGACTTACTTTTTTATCTCCGATTTGATAATAAAAAATATGTCCGTTTAAACCAACAATTCGAGCATCTACTTTAAATAATTTTTCATAAAAATTTTTATTATTATGAAGAAGTAATCCTAAATTTTCTCTAATAAATTCAGGTGCCATTTCTAAACTATTATCTTCTATTTTCTCCAATTTGCGAAGATTTTGATAATTTGTATTTCTAAAACGATTTCCAAAAATCAAACTTCCTTCATAAAATCCTTTTAATCCAAGATTTCTATCCGACCTCCAGACAACCCGTTTTTTATATGAATCAAACTTTTTCTTATATATTTTTTTTGCATTAGCATATTCAAATTCAATATATGAATCATTTGGAGTAGTACCAAAATAATTATTCAAATCCATATTAAAAAATGCACTTGAGGCACACGTTGCAACAGTGCTTTTCCCAGCACCATTCTGACCTGTCAAGGCATAAAGTCCCTTATCAACAGGTAATTCAATCGTTAAATGTTCGATTGATTTAATTTTATTAATTGTCATTTTTAATTTCATACACAATATTTTTTATTAAAAATAGGGGCTGTGCCTTCCCACAGCCCCTATTTGATTGATTTTTCAATTAGTAACTAATTCATAATCATTATATACTCTTCCTCGATTTATAATTTTTAGAGTATATACTCCTGTCCATTTAGGAACCCATCGCACATAGCAATCATCAGTATAATCTGTATCAGAAGCAATTAAATTGCCATTTTGATCATAAACATACAAATCTAAATCAGTGTCTCCATCGCCAACAACAAGAATTTCTGCTAAGTCTCCTTCCCAAAATTTTGCTTGAAACAATTCATAACTATTAGCATATAGTCGGCTTTCTTTATAGCCCTGTCCGCCAACTCTTCCGCGAGATGCTTGTCCCAATTTGCTCTCAGCATTTTTAATCACAGCCAAAAGGCTTTCATTGCCCGCAGCCAGTTCTTTGGCATCTGCTAACAAAACTTTAGGCGAGTGCGAAACACCTGTTGTTTTTTTCTCTACTGTCTCAGGCTTGTTTCCCTCATCAGATTTTGTCACTTTTGATTCCTGCGTAGGGGTACTGAGCAAAATCTCGGCAGCCTGAATGAGCGGAAGGGCTTCATTGTGGGCATAGCCGTACTTTACCAAGTCGTTTGCCAAGCGAATGCCGGCAATCGCCGCAGAAGGAGTTCCTTCTTGCGGGGGTTTCTCTTCTGTTTGCGTTTGTGCAAACACACTGCCTGCAAAAATGCAAGCCACACTTAATACAACGATTTTTTTCATAACTAAAAACATTAAAAAATTTGCTTACTCTGTTGCAGGATTTTCAGCGTTTCTCCTATTGTTTCATATTTGCACATAAAAATAGCGTGGAACAACCTGCCTGTATTCAGGTTTCCACGCCTACAAGTCCAGCAAGTTACTCCACGCCGTACTAACACGGCGTTTCGCTAACTTACTCTCGACTTGTAACTCTTATGAGTTTATTGTGGAAAATGAATACGAGAATAACGCAAATCGCTATTTTATATGGTTTTTGTTTTCTATTTTTACATAATCAAAAAATTAAGTTTTAGATTTCATTACTTATCACTTTTTTCATTTTATCATCAAAAAATCAAAGGTCAGACAATAGAGGAGTGATGGGATACGCAGAATTATTTTTGGTATATTCTACCGCTTTTTTGTTTAATTCCGCAACCGAAAAATCGGCATAATGTTCTCGTTGCCATTTAGTATAATCAAAAGGCTCTCTTATTATTTGGGATATAAAAATCTCAGTTTCAATAGTTCCCAATCTCTCCATAAGGCAGTTCATGCCTTCGCTCATAATTGCTGCTGTGTTGTACATAAAATTTCCTATAAATATAAGTTTATAAATTCTATCGGCGAACAAACTTTAATATCGCTGTTTTGGTATTTTTTCAAAATTCTGTCATCAGTGGTTATAAAACAGTCGCAATCTGCTTCTATTGCGCAAGAAATATGTAGCGCATCTTTTGCATTTACACCGTATAGCATAATTTTATTTGCCCTATCCCCAACAATATCAGCCTTGTCAATATCAACAAACGAAACAGCATTTTCAAAAAAAATTTCAATCGTTGCTCTGTTTTTTATATGCGGACTGTTACCGTTTTCGTACAACGAAATATAGGAGTAGGCAAGCATCAATTTCTTATTGATTATCAAATTTTGAATATACAATTTTGCCTGCGTTTCCAAATGAATACGAATCTGACTTTGGTCGTCAAACGGTCTATTATATGAGCAATTATCAAGATAAACTTTCATCGCAAACCTCCGTTTTTGTAACAAATTGAATATAACGATTTTAATGACCAATATGGGTCTTCGGTATGTAACGTCCACCAATGTTTATACAAATAATCAAGCCCGCCATATTTTTTCAAATAGTGGTAGGCGTCCTGAATTTTCATTTTGTAAGCGTATGCAAATTCGGGAATTATAAACGAAATAAAACTGATTTCGTCTCGCGCATCTTTATCTAAGGTTGTTGCCATTTTTTTTTAAAATCTCCAAATGCAAAATTACAAAAAATATTCATACAAAAATATCTTTTAACGAAGTGTGCAGTGTCGCCAATTTGTCCGCAATGCACTCCACTTTTATATTACAGCACCCCCTTTGTGCTGGGCAGTTGATAGGCAAATGGGTTGCGGGCGATTGCCATTTTGAGGGCTTTTGCCAATGCTTTGAAAATGCCTTCCAACTTGTGATGTT
>BNTQ01000036.1 GCA_025996715.1 Bacteroidia bacterium
TTTTTTGCCCCACCGTGAGTCCATTGGGTGCAATAATGTAGCGTTTTTCGCCATCGGTATAATTTATCAAAGCGATGCGGGCACTGCGATTGGGGTCGTACTCCACAGTTTTTACCGTTCCTTCAACGCCATCTTTGTTGCGCAAAAAATCAATGATGCGGTACATACGTTTGTGTCCGCCGCCCATATAGCGCATGGTTAGATGCCCTGCATTGTTGCGCCCTCCGGTGCTTTTGAGCGGTGCCAGCAACGATTTTTCGGGCGTAGAGCAAGTTATTTCTTCAAAATCAGAAATAATTTTATGTCGTGTACCCGGCGTTACGGGCTTGAATTTTTTGAGTGCCATAGTGCTTAGATATTGCTATAAAAATCTATTTTATCCCCTTTGACTAAGGTAACGATTGCCTTTTTGCGATGCACAGCGCGACCTTGCAACAATCCCGCCTTGGTGTAGCGCGATTTATTTTTTCCACGATAGTTGATGGTGTTCACATCCGTTACTTTTACGTTGTAGGTGGACTCCACTATCTTTTTAATTTCCAATTTATTGGCGGTGCGTGTTACCAAAAAACCATAACGATTCAAGGTATCGCCTTGCTTGGTCATTTTTTCGGTAACGAGCGGTTTTAGTATTTCAACCATAATTCTAAAATATTCAAAAAGTTTCTATATTCAAAAAGTCTGTGAGTTATTCGGCAACCTCTTTTCCTAACAATTGATGAATAACACCGATAGCCCCTTCTTGCAACACGATGTCGTGGGCATTCATAATGTCGTAGGTGTTCAATTCGTTGGCAAGAATAGTTTTTACTTGCGGCAAATTGCGTGCCGAAAGAAATATATTTTCATTGCCTGCGGGCAACACAAACAATAAATTTCTGCCCGATAATTTTTGGTTGTGCCAAAACTGAACAAAATCCTTGGTTTTGGGTGCATCAAAATTAAAGTTTTCGACCACGCGCAAACTATTGTCCAACACCTTTTGCGACAAAGCACTACGGCGAGCCAACACTTTTTGTTTTTTGTTGAG
Organism: Bacteroidia bacterium; assembly: GCA_025996715.1. GTDB lineage: Bacteria > Bacteroidota > Bacteroidia > Bacteroidales > UBA932 > BNTQ01. Next base: position 1,031 of record BNTQ01000036.1, read on the forward strand.
TTTGTGACTATAGTCGCGGGGAACGGGACCAAAAACACGTCCACCGCCCACAAACAGAGGCGACTTGATGCTGCCTGCACGCGCACCGCCTGTGCCCTTTTGCCGTTTCAATTTTCTTGTACTATAATGCACCTCTCCACGTTGTTTGGATTTGTGCGTACCCTGTCGGCGATTGGCAAGCAACTGCTTTACATCCAAGTAAATAGCGTGGTCGTTGGGCGCGATAGCAAAAATGGTATCGTCCAACTGTACCTTGTTAGAGGTAGCCTCGCCTGCTTTGTTATACACTGTAAGTTCCATTGTTCTTTTTATTCTGTAAGACTTTCATCTATTTTGTTATTGCTCTATCAACAAGTAAGAGCCTGTTGCTCCGGGCACCGCCCCTTTTACCAATATCAAATTATTTTCTGTTATCACTTTCACAATCAACAAGTTCAACATCTTTACTCTGTCGCCGCCCATACGTCCACCCAATTTGCGACCGGGCAACACCCTTGAAGGGAAAGAAGATGCACCTGCCGAGCCGGGCGCACGCAGGCGGTTTGCCTGTCCGTGTGTTTGCCCACCTACACCTGCAAAATGGTGGCGACGCACAACCCCTTGAAATCCTTTGCCTTTTGACACTCCCACAACATCCACCCAAGTATTTTCTTCAAACACATCCACACCAACCGTATCGCCCAAGGCAAACTCTTTGTCGGCAGCCGCAAACACCGGAAACTCTGCTACCTTGTACTTTGGCGTTGTGTTGGCTTTTTTGAAATGTCCCAACGAACCCTTAGGCGTATTCTTTTCTTTTTTGTCATCGTAAGCGAGTTGAAGAGCGGTATATCCGTCCACTTCTTGGGTGCGCACTTGTGTTACTACACAAGGGCCTGCCTGTATGACGGTGCAGGGGATGTTTTTACCATCTGCCCCGAAAACGGAAGTCATTCCAACCTTTTTTCCTATTATTCCTGCCATAATCCTTTAAGTTACAATTCATAATTCACAATTCATAATTCATAATAATTATGAATTAATCTATACTTTAATTTCTACTTCTACCCCGCTGGGCAATTCCAATTTCATCAAGGCATCCACAGTTTTTGATGTGGAACTATAAATGTCCAACAGACGTTTGTAGGTGCAAAGTTGAAATTGCTCGCGCGCTTTTTTGTTCACAAAGGTAGCACGGTTGACCGTAAAAATCTTTTTTTGCGTAGGCAAAGGAATAGGTCCGCTCACCGAAGCCCCTGTGGATTTCACGGTTTTCACTATCTTTTCCGACGATTTGTCCACCAACGAGTGGTCGTACGATTTCAACTTTATTCTAATTTTCTGGCTCATTTATCAATGTTTGTAATTTATTGTAAATCAATTACTTGCAAATAAACTAATCATCATCATCACTCTTCTTTTTCTTGCCTTGCGCCTTTTCTACAATTTCCTTAGCAATGTTAGCAGGTACTTCTACATAATGCGAAAATTCCATCGACGAAGTGGCGCGTCCCGAACTCAATGTGCGCAACACCGTAACATAACCAAACTGCTCCGAGAGGGGCACCAAGGCTTTGATAACACGTGCATTGCCCTTTGAATCCATATTTTGCACCTGCCCGCGGCGGCGGTTGAGGTCGCCAATGATGTCGCCCATATATTCTTCGGGGGTAACTACCTCCAACGACATAATAGGTTCCATAATAATAGGCTTTGCCTTGGGGCAAGCGTGGCGGAAAGCCGCACGAGCGCATATCTCAAACGAAAGTGAATCGGAATCCACTGCGTGGAACGAACCGTCTTTGAGCGTAACCTTCATTGAAGGTATTTCGTAGCCCGCCAGCACGCCGTTTGCCATTGCCGACTTGAAGCCTTTTTCGACCGAAGGAATGAACTCACGAGGAATGTTGCCGCCTTTGACTTGGTCAACAAATTGCAAGCCGGTAACGCCTTCGTCGGCGGGACCTACTTCTACAATAATATCAGCGAATTTACCACGACCGCCGGTTTGTTTTTTGAACAACTCGCGATGCTCAACCGTGCCGTGCAAAGCCTCTTTGTAGTTCACTTGCGGCGCACCTTGGTTGATTTCTACTCCAAATTCGCGCTTTAATCTATCCACAATAATTTCCAAATGCAACTCGCCCATTCCGCTAATGACGGTTTGACCGGTTTCTTCGTCGCCGCGCACGGTGAAGGTGGGGTCTTCCTCAGCCAATTTGCCAAGGGCGATGCCCAACTTGTCGAGGTCTTTTTGCGTTTTTGGCTCCACCGCCAAACCAATCACAGGGTCGGGAAAAGTCATCGACTCCAACACAATGGGATGTTTTTCGTCGCACACGGTGTCGCCGGTGCGCAAATCTTTGAAACCCACACAAGCACCAATGTCGCCTGCCTCCAAAAATTCAATAGGATTTTGCTTATTGGAGTGCATTTGGTACAAACGCGAAATGCGTTCTTTTTTGTCCGAGCGAGGGTTGTAAACATAAGAGCCTGCCTCCAATTTGCCGGAGTAGGCACGCACAAATGCCAAGCGCCCCACAAAGGGGTCGGTGGCTATTTTAAACGCCAATCCGCAAAAAGGCTCGTCAATAGAGGCTTTGCGGGTTTCGGCTTTGTCGGCATCGTCGGGGTGATTGCCCACTACTTCGCCTTTGTCTAAGGGGCTGGGAAGGTAGCGTACAATAGCATCCAACAAGTATTGCACACCTTTGTTTTTGAACGATGCACCGCACATCATGGGCACTGCTGTCATGCCAATAGTGGCTTTGCGCAAGGTGCTGATAATTTCGTCTTCGGTAATAGAATTGGGGTCTTCAAAAAACTTTTCCAATAGCGAATCGTTGTACTCGGCAATGTCTTCAATCATTTTGCCGCGCCACTCGTCCACTTCGGCTGCCATATCGGCAGGAACTTCCTCAATAGTATAATTGACCAAGTCTTTGCTGTCGGTAAAAATAATGGCTTTGCGAGAAATTAAATCAACAATGCCTTTAAATTTATCTTCGGCACCAATGGGCAATGTGATGGGCACAGGTTTTGCACCCAATTTTTCTTTTACTTCTTTGACCACATTCAAAAAATCGGCACCCGTCCTATCCATCTTATTCACATAAGCGATTTTGGGGACACTGTATTTTTCACTCTGCCGCCACACAGTTTCCGATTGCGGCTCTACGCCGCCCACAGCACAAAATGTAGCCACCGTGCCATCCAACACACGCAACGAGCGTTCCACCTCCACAGTAAAATCCACGTGTCCGGGTGTGTCAATCAAGTTAAAGTGGTAGGTTTCGTCGCGATAGTTCCAAAAAGTAGTGGTAGCCGCCGAAGTAATGGTGATGCCGCGCTCCTGCTCTTGCACCATCCAATCCATCACTGCTGCGCCCTCGTGCACTTCGCCAATTTTGTGAGTTTTGCCTGTATAGTATAAAATACGCTCACTGGTGGTGGTTTTGCCAGCATCAATGTGCGCCATAATGCCAAAATTGCGTGTATATGTTAGGTCTCTTGCCATTTAGATTTCAGGTTTTAAAATTTAAAAAAGGCAAATGCTTTGTTGGCTTCTGCCATTTTGTGCATATCTTCTTTACGTTTAATAGCACCTCCTTCGTTATTATAGGCAGCAACAATTTCTGCCGAAAGTTTTTCTGCCATTGATTTTCCGGCACGCAAACGCGCATACTTAATCATATTTTTGACCGAGAGCGATACTTTGCGCTCGGGACGTACTTCGGTGGGCACCTGAAAGTTGGCACCTCCAATGCGGCGGCTCTTTACTTCCACTGCGGGCGTGATATTTTCGAGGGCTTTTTTCCAAACCTCCATCGGGGTTTTGCCCGACTCTTTCATTTTTTCTTCTACCAAATTCATAGTATCATAGAAAATGGTATAGGCAATGCTTTTTTTGCCCTCGTACATAAGGTCGTTCACAAAACGTGTTACCATTACGTCTCCGTACTTGGGGTCGGGCAACAAAATTCGCTTTTTAGGTTTAGCCTTTCTCATTCTTTAAGAAGTTTCAAAATTACAAAGTTTCAAAAATTTGAAGTATCAATTATTTTTTACCTTTTGCAGGTGCTGCAGCCCCTGCTTTGGGGCGCTTGGCACCGTAGCAAGAGCGGGATTTACGTCTATTTTCAACGCCTGTAGCATCCAAAGTGCCGCGAATAAGGTGGTAGCGCACGCCGGGCAAATCCTTTACACGACCTCCGCGCACCAATACAATAGAGTGCTCTTGCAAAGCGTGGCCTTCGCCGGGGATGTAGGCATTCACCTCCTTTTGGTTGGTCAATTTTACACGAGCAACTTTGCGCATTGCCGAATTGGGCTTTTTGGGAGTGGTAGTGTACACACGCACACACACGCCACGCCTTTGCGGGCACGAAGCCAGTGCGGGCGATTTACTCTTTTGTACCAATTCCGTACGTCCTTTTCTAACTAACTGTTGAATTGTTGGCATAATTCTGTATTCGTTTCAAATAGTGCATTTTAACCCCTTTTTATCTGTACAATCTCGCAAAAAGGGCTACAAAGATAGACACATATTTTATATTACCATCATATCTTCATATTTATTTTGCATAATTTAACATTTTTAACACTTGAAATAATGTTAAGTGTGTTAAAAACCACAATAATAGGCTATTAGAAAGATTATTTTGCCTTAGAAAATGCCCTAACCAACCCGAAGGGTTGAATGTGCATAACCGTAGGCAAGCGAAGCGCAGCCTGCGGAAAACCACACTCTCCAACAAAAGCCGACCGTCATTTCGAGCGTAGCGAGAAACCTCAACGAATGCAGGAGAAAAAACATTTGGCAAGTCCCGTTATTGCGCGCGGACAGCCACTGTTTTTCAAGGCATTGTTTTTGTGCCGCGCGCCATTATGCGGTGGTTGCATTTTTCCGTAGGCTGCGCTGCGCTTACCTACGGTTATGAAAATTCAACCCTTCGGGTTGGTAGCGGGCATTTTCTTACGAGGAGGAATACCGGAACAAAAACACCATCAATACAAAAAAGGGCAAACCTTTGCGTTTGCCCTTGCTCATTTCTATTTCAGTGCCTTTACCAAGGCTGCAATTTCTTGTATTTTTGTGGTAATAGGGATGTGCTGCGGGCAAAGCGGCAGGCAGTGGTTGCAACCGGTGCAGCGGTCGGCACGCCATTTTGAATCTATGCCGAGTTGCGAAGCCAAAAATGCCTTGCGCTTTTGCTTAAATTCTTTGTCGCGTGGGGCTGCAAGGTCGGGCACGTTGCTATCGCTCACACATTGGTTGTAATGTTTGAACACCATAGGGATATTGACGCCTGCGGGGCAGGGCATACAATACTCGCACTCGGTGCAGGGAACAGGTTTCACACGTTGAAAAGCCACCATTGCCTTGTCCACCGTCTGATATTCTTCGTCTGTCATGGGATGAAAATTGTTGCTTGCCAATGTTCTCACATTGTCTTTTACTTGTGCCATGTTGCTCATTCCGCTAAGCACTGTGAGCACATTGGGTTTTGAAGCAATCCATTGCACCGCCCACGATGCGGTTGAGCGCTTGGGGTCGGCATCGTTCAATACCTTGCGGGCATCGGGGTTGAGCGTTGCCAGCATACCGCCGCGCACAGGCTCCATTATCATACAAGGCATATCGCGTTTTTCCACTTCATTGTAAAGATATTCGCCATCGCCGGTGCCATCCCGCCAATCAAAATAGTTGGCTTGTATCATCACAAAATCCCATTTGTGCTTATCGAGAAACCACGTAAAATCCTTTCTATCGCCGTGAAACGACAAACCCAAACGCTTGATGCGCCCTTTGGCTTTTTCTGCGAGCAGATATTTGAGCACGCCATATTGTTCGTACACACGAGTGTAGTCTTCGGGTTTGCCCACGCTGTGCAGCAAATAAAAGTCAAAATACTCGGTTTGGCATTTATCCAACTGTGTTTGAAATATCTCTTTGGCGTGCGCAAGGCTTTCTACCAAGCGGCCGGGCATTTTGTCGGCGATGTAAAAACTTTCGCGAGGGTAGCGGCTCAAGGCTTTGCCCACAAAGAGTTCCGACAATCCCTGATGGTAAAACCAGGCGGTGTCAAAATAATTTACGCCGTGTTTGTAGGCGTAGTCAATCATTTCTAAAGCCTGCGCCTCGTCTATTTCGGGCTTGCCTTGCTCCACCAAAGGCAAACGCATACAGCCAAATGCCAGCAGCGAAATGTTGGCACCCGTAACAGGGTCGGGGCGCGTTGTAACCCTCCAATCTTGGTCAGATTCTTCGGCAAGGTTACTACCGGCGGGCTTCACTCGTTTGAAGTCGCATCCTGCTCCTGCCACTGCGGCTACGCCAACAGCGCCAAAGCCTAAGTATTTTAATGCTTGTCGCCGCGTAATGCTACTTGGCTGAGGTATTTTTTTGTTTTCCATAACTTTTTTGTAAAAAATTTTCGCCAAAGATAGACATTTTTTTTTATTTGTGCACTTCCAATGTAATTTTTTTTCATTTTAGGCTACACAAATATCCGCATACAATCCTGCCAGCCTTTTGCGGATGTGCAATACAGCGTAGTGTTTGCGCGACAACAAGGTACCCACGGCAACGCCCATTGTTTTGGCAATGTCTTTTACGGGAATGCCATCTAACTCTGTCAGTTCAAATATCTCGCGCTGTTCGGGGGGTAAGCCTGCCAGCGCATTTTCGAGTTCCAACCAAACCAGCGAGCGCAGATATTCTGTTTCGGGCGAGGCGGCAGTGTCGGTGCCGAACAAAATTTCCGAAAAATCCTGCAACACGCCATCGTCATCGCTTTGGTAGTCGCGGTAGGCGGGCATTTCTACCTCGTGCTTTTTGATGCCCTTGTTGATAATCATATTGCGCGCCACACGATACAACCACGCCGATACATTTTCGATGGGGTTCATAGCAGAGTTGAGCGTTTTGGTGAGTTGATAAAAAACGTCTTGCAGAATATCTTCCGTATCCTCGCGGCTCGCTACCCGCTTGCGGATAAACGATTTGAGTTGCGGTTGATGTTCTGCAATTACGTCTGTGATGTTGTGCGTGCTGCTACTCATTTTTCTTGTTGGCTTGGTCATCTGTACCACAATCGCAGTCCTCTGCGCCGCAGCCACAGTTTTCTGCACCATAAAAATCGTGCCTTCTGTGCGCAAAACCTCTCATTTTGTCGGCACATTCGCACTGTTTGCGCACAAACTCTTTGCGTTCTTCGGTGCTCATTTTTTTCCATTTTTCGCGGATGGGATTTTTGCCAAAGCCGCCGTGGGCGTGTCTGCAGTGATGTCCGGCAAACCCACTCCAGCCAAAGCCACCAAAGAGCAAGCGAGCCAGCACAAGCAAACCCAAAGCCTGCCAAAAGTTAATGACTGCCAACCCAAAGATGGCGGGAACAAGAGCGTTCCACAACAACATAACCACTGCGCTGAATCCGGCTGCCGCCGCCAGCGCAAAAATCGGATGAAGAATAAAATGTTTTTTCATAATTGTTTGATTGATAATGATTTAATAAATTTAATTGTTTTTGAAAAAGACGTCTTACTATAATAGACAAATGTAAGGGAAAAATATTTTATGAATTGCAAAAAAATATGAACTATTTTTTTTGTTTTAGAAAAAACAATAAAATTCTTATCTTTACAGCGTTATTTTTTTACAATTATTATTTGTAATAAACTGTCAAATCGCCGTTGGGATATAAAATTTGTATTTTGCAAAATACATTACTTGAATTTACGAAATGAAAAAAGTGGCGATATTTTTATTGCTGACTCTTTGCGTTGCCGGCAGTTGGGCTACAGAGTTTGCGTTGGAAGGGAGCGATAATCATTTTGCGCACATTGCTCAAATGTACTACACTGCTACCCCCGATGGCGACAGCGTTTTGAGCATTGTGCTCAAACCTGTGTTTTGTTTTTCGCGACAAAAATTTCGCAGCAAAAAAGCAGCACAACGCTACTACAACCAGTATTACCGAATGATTTACAATGTCAAAAAAGTTTATCCTTATGCCGTTTTTATTCGTGAAAAATTGAAGGAGATGGACAAGGATTTTGTTACGCTATCCACCGAAAAAGAACGCAAGGCTTACATCAAACGAGTAGAGAAAGAACTATTTGCGAAATTTGAGCCTGAGGTGCGCAATATGACTATTTCGCAAGGCAAAATTTTGATAAAACTCATCGACCGCGAAACCCAAAGAACGGGCTATTCTATCATCAAAGAAATGAAGGGCGGTTTCACTGCTTTCTTTTGGCAGGCGGTGGCTACAATGTTTAGTTCGAGCCTCAAAATGGAATTTGACCCGCAAAAAGAAGACAAAATTTTGAACGAAATAATTATTTTGTACGAAAGCGGATTGTTGTAATGTGCTTGTAGAGTTTTGATTTTTGGGCAACATTCTTTACCTTTGCAGCACAAAATCCTAAGTGTATGATGAATTTTCGTTTATCCAATTTTTTGTGGGGAATACTAATAGGCGTGCTGCTGCCGCTCTTGTGTTTTTACTTGCTGTATAGGTTCAATTATGCACACCTGCCTTTTACGCGCTACGTGCAAATGCTGGCGTTGCGCAGTATGATTTCAAAAGTGCTCACCATTACCACTATTCCCAATCTTTTGGCGTTGTACATTTGTATGTGGTTCAACAAAGATGATTGTATGCGCGGTGTGCTGGGCGGTACAATGCTGATGGCAATTGTGATGACGGTGTTATATTTTGTATATTAGATTTTTTTTTGAATAATTGCATTATGGATTACAATTTCAAAGACATTGAGCAAAAGTGGCAACAGTATTGGCGTGAGCACCATACCTACAAGGTGGTAGAGGACAAAAACAAGCCGCCTTTTTACGTGTTGGATATGTTTCCGTACCCATCGGGTGCGGGTTTGCACGTGGGGCATCCGTTGGGGTACATAGCCTCCGACATCTACGCGCGCTACAAACGGCTCTGCGGCTACAATGTGCTGCACCCTATGGGCTACGATGCCTACGGACTGCCCGCTGAGCAATATGCCATCCAAACAGGACAACACCCTGCTGTTACTACGCAAAAAAATATCGACCGTTACCGCGAACAGTTGGACAAAATTGGTTTTTCGTTTGATTGGAGCCGCGAGGTACGTACTTGCGATGCGGCATATTACAAATGGACACAGTGGGCATTTGTGCAAATGTTCAATTCGTATTATTGCTATGATGCGCAGCAAGCGCGTCCCATTGCGGAGTTGATAGAATGCTTTGAACAACAAGGGAATCGCGACTTGAACGCGGCTTGCAGCGAAGTATTATCTTTCACCGCCGAAGATTGGAAAGCCCAAACAGAGCAAGAGCAGCAGGCAGTGTTGATGAACTACCGCATTGCCTATTTGGGCGAAACGATGGTGAACTGGTGCGTTGCATTGGGCACTGTGCTTGCCAATGACGAGGTAGTGAATGGTCTTTCGGAGCGCGGCGGACACCCCGTAGAGCAGCGCAAAATGCGGCAGTGGTGCTTGCGCACTTCCGCCTACGCACAGCGTTTGCTCGATGGTTTGGACACCATTGACTGGACAGAATCGCTCAAAGAAACGCAGCGCAATTGGATAGGACGTAGTGAGGGTGCGGAAATGCGGTTTGCGATTGCCGGCAGCAGCGAAACAATACAAATTTTCACCACCCGCCCCGACACCATCTTTGGCGTAACCTTTATGGTGCTCGCGCCTGAGAGTGATTACGTTTCCGTGCTCACCACCACTGAACAAAAAGCGGCAGTGGATGCCTATCTTGCAGCCACCAAGCGGCGCACCGAGCGCGACCGTATGGCGGACAAGCAGGTATCGGGCGTGTTCACTGGGTCTTACGCTATCAATCCTGCGAATGGCAACGAAATTCCTATATGGGTAGCCGATTACGTGTTGGCAGGTTACGGCACAGGTGCGATAATGGCAGTGCCCGCCCACGATAGCCGCGACTATGCTTTTGCCCGACACTTCAATTTGCCCATCATTCCTTTGATTGAGGGCTGCGATGTGTCGGAGGAAAGTTACGATGCCAAAGAGGGCATAATGTGCAACTCAGGGACGGGGGGAGGTGGATTGTCGCTCAACGGTTTGACGGTGAAAGAAGCCATCAAAAAAGCCAAGCAGTACATTGAGGACGAGGGCATTGGCACTGTGAAAGTGAACTACCGCCTGCGCGATGCCATCTTTTCGCGGCAACGCTATTGGGGCGAACCGTTTCCTATTTATTACAAAAATGGAATGCCTTGTACCTTGCCGGAATCCGCGCTACCATTGGAGTTGCCGGCTGTGGATAAATTTTTGCCCACCGAAACGGGCGAGCCGCCTTTGGGACGTGCTGCGCAATGGGCCTGGGATGCGGCACAGCACAAAGTGGTCGCTAATTCGTTGATTGACCACAAAATAGTGTTTCCATTGGAGTTAAATACAATGCCCGGTTTTGCGGGTTCGTCGGCATATTATTTGCGCTATATGGATGCTCACAATCCGGCAGCCTTACTCTCTCAAGCGAAAGACGAATATTGGCGCAGTGTCGATTTATACATTGGCGGCACAGAGCACGCCACAGGACACCTTGTGTACAGCCGTTTTTGGAACAAATTTTTGCACGACATTGGTGTTTCGTGCGAGGAAGAGCCTTTCAAAAAGTTGATAAATCAAGGGATGATACAGGGACGCAGCAATTTTGTGTATCGCATCAACGGCACGAATAAGTTTGTATCGCACAATTTGCGGGACAAATACGAGACCACCGAGTTGCACGTGGATGTAAATTTGGTGGACAATGATGTGCTGGATACCAACAAATTCAAGGCTTGGCGACCTGAATATGCTGATGCTGAATTTATTTTGGAAGACCACCTCACCCCCAGCCCCTCTCCAAAGGAGAGGGGAGAAGGTGGAAAGTACGTGTGTGGTTGGGCAGTAGAGAAGATGTCCAAATCTATGTACAACGTGGTGAACCCCGATGATATGGTGGAAAAATATGGGGCAGATACGCTGCGGATGTACGAGATGTTTTTGGGTCCCATTGAACTTGCCAAACCTTGGGACACCAACGGAATTGACGGCGTGCATCGCTTTTTGAAAAAGTTGTGGAAACTCTTTTTTGATGCACAAGGCAACCTCGCTGTAAGCAACGACCCGCCTACATCTGCGGAGTTAAAGATTTTGCACAAGACCATCAAAAAAATCAAGGAAGACATTGAACATTTTTCGTTCAACACCTCTGTGAGTGCCTTTATGATTTGCGTGAACGAACTCACCGAACAAAAATGCAGTAAGCGCGATGTGCTGCAACCCTTGGTGATATTGCTTTCGCCATTTGCGCCGCACATTGCCGAAGAACTGTGGCAGGTGTTGGGCAACTCGCAAACCGTGTGTGATGCTGCATTTCCGCAGTGGGACAAAAGATATTTGGTAGAGACCTCGTTTGAATATCCTGTGTCGTTCAACGGCAAAGTGCGCTACAAAAAGACTTTTCCATTGGGCATTGCGCAAGACGAGGTGCAGCAGCAAATCATTGCCGATGCCAACACCACCAAGGCATTGGACGGCAAGGCGGTGAAAAAAATTATTTTTGTGGAAGGAAAAATAATCAACATCGTATATTAAGGCAGCAGGGCAGGTTATTATGCCAACAGCGATTTTACAAACACCTGCTTGTCAAAAAGTTGCAAATCTGCTACTTGCTCGCCCACGCCAATGTACTTGACCGGAATGTTCATTTGGTCGCTGATGCCAATCACAACGCCGCCTTTGGCGGTGCCGTCCAATTTGGTAATGGCTAAGGCGGTGATGGTGGTGGCTTTGGCAAATTCTTGCGCTTGCACAAAAGCGTTTTGTCCTGTGGAACCATCCAACACCAACAGCACTTCGTGAGGTGCATTGGGCACGGCTTTGCCAATGACTGTACGGATTTTGGTAAGTTCGTTCATCAGGTTGATTTTGTTGTGCAAGCGTCCTGCGGTGTCAATTAAAACGACATCGGCATTGTTGGCTGTGCCCGACTGCACTGCATCAAAGGCAACAGCAGCGGGGTCTGCGCCGGTTTGCTGGCGCACCAAAGCGGCACCTGCCCGCTGTGCCCACACATCCAATTGCTCAATGGCGGCTGCCCTAAAAGTATCTGCCGCACCAATATAAACCTTTTTGCCTTGCGCTGTCAACTGCGCTGCCAATTTGCCAATGGTGGTGGTTTTGCCTGCGCCGTTGACGCCCACAACCATTATCACATAAGGCTTTGCGGTGTCTAACGATGAAAGTGCAGGTGGTTCGTACAACAAATTTTCAATTTCTTCGCTCAACACTTGCTTCAAGTCATCGGTTTTCAACAAATTATCTTTTTTTGCCCGCGTTTGCAAGCGTTCAATAATTTTGAGGGTAGTGTCCACGCCCACATCGGAGGTGAGCAGCATCTCCTCTAATTTTTCTAACACCGCATCGTCAATTTTGCTTTTGCCGGATACTACGCCAGCCAAGCGAGAGAGCCAACTTTCGTGAGTTTTGCTAAGCCCCAACAACAACCCTCCACGAGAGAGTTGGCTATCTGCATTTTTGGATTTATGAGAAAAAAAATTCATTCAAATCCTATATTCGGTTGGCACTGCCCAGCACGTTTTCAATTTTGTGTTTGTAGAGTGCTTTGAGGCTATCGCGAGCGGGACCCAAGTATTTGCGAGGGTCAAATTCTGCGGGCTTGGTGGCAAACATTTCGCGCACGGCAGCAGTCATTGCCAAGCGGCCGTCGCTGTCGATGTTGATTTTGCACACTGCCGATGCAGCCGCTTGGCGCAGTTGCTCTTCGGGGATGCCCACAGCGTCTTTGATGGCGCCGCCATATTTGTTGATGATGGCAACTTGGTCTTGCGGAACGCTCGACGAGCCGTGCAGCACAATAGGAAATCCGGGAATACGTTGTTCAATTTCTTTCAAAATATCAAAACGCAAAGGCGGCGGAATCAAGATGCCATCGGCATTGCGAGTGCACTGTTCGGGCTTGAATTTGTTGGCGCCGTGCGAGGTGCCAATAGAAATTGCCAACGAATCTACACCTGTTTTTTTCATAAAATCCTCCACTTGCGAAGGCTCGGTGTAGGTGTGATGCTCGGCAACCACATCATCTTCGATGCCCGCCAGCACGCCCAATTCGCCCTCTACGGTAACATCGTACTGATGCGCATACTCTACCACTTTGGCGGTGAGGGCTACGTTGTCGTTGTATGACAAATGCGAGCCGTCAATCATAACGCTCGAAAATCCGTACTCTATGCAACTTTTGCAGAGTTCAAAAGTATCGCCGTGGTCAAGATGCAGCACAATGGGCACGTTCACGCCCAATTCTTTGGCATACTCCACCGCGCCTTGCGCCATATAGCGCAGCAGGGTTTGGTTGGCATACTTGCGTGCCCCGCTCGATACTTGCAAAATCACCGGAGACTTAGTCTCCACGCAGGCTTGCACAATTGCCTGCATCTGCTCCATATTGTTGAAGTTGAAGGCAGGGATGGCGTATTTGCCCGCCATGGCTTTTTGGAACAACTCGCGGCTGTTCACCAATCCTAAATTTTTGTAAGAAGTCATGATAATTAATAATTAATAGTTGAGAATTGAGAGTTGAGAATTGAGAGTTAATAATTTGATAATTTGATAATTTGATAATAGATTTATAGAACATAGACAATTTTTCATTGTAATTCCCCACTCTCAACTCTCCACTCTCCACTCTCCATCCTCTCTCCTCCCAAGCGTATGGCTTGTTCGTTGATGGGGATGAGTTGGTGGGCGCGTTCGGGTAGCGATTTTTGCAGGGCTTTGAGCACATTTTCGATAGTAACTATGGGTTTAATGTGCAAATAGGCGCCCAGCACTATCATATTAAAAACCTTGGCATTGCCCATTTTTACTGCTTCTTGCGTGGCATCAATGGTGTAAATTGCAATGTCGGTGCGCTGCGACGGTGTTGGAATGCCATTGGGGTCGTAGAGCAACACTCCGCCGCGCTTGACGCAAGGTGCAAATTTGTCCATCGACTGCTGGTTGAGCACTATCACCGAATCGTATTGCTGCACAATGGGCGAACTAATGCGGTTGCCGCTCAACACCACCGTAACATTGGCAGTGCCGCCGCGCATTTCGGGACCGTAGGAGGGCATCCACGTTACCTCTTTGCCTTGCACAATGCCCGCGTAGGCAAGTATTTTGCCCATCGAAAGCACCCCCTGCCCGCCAAAGCCTGCTATAATTAGTTCCTCTGTCATATCAATGAACAATGGACAATGGACAATGAATAATTAACAATTAACAATGAATAATGAACAATGCGATTTTGAAATTGCTGTGCAAAGATACAAAAATTTCCCATTCCACAAGCAACTAACAAAAATATTTTCGGCAACCAACTAACAACAACCGGCGACCAACGAGCCGCTCCGCTCATTGGTCGCCGATAATTGTTCCCCCTTTGGGGGTTAGGGGGTGGTTATTGTTTCACAATTTTTGCCGCCTTATTCCCCACCTTCACAAGGTAAATGCCTGAAGGCAAATGCGACAAGTCAATTTGCGATTTGCGATGTTCGATACGTGTTACATACACCAATATGCCATTCACATTGTACACCTCTACCTTGTCGCCCGCATTCCATTGTTCATTATCAATGGTCAATTGTCCATTGAGGGTAGGATTAGGATAAGCAATGAGTTGCGTTGCGGCAATGCTGCCTACGGCAGTGGGCGGCGTGGGCGGTATGGCTGTCCACTGTGCGGTGAGCGTGATATTTGCCGTTACCGGTGTGCTGAAATTGTAGGCTGTGCTGCCGTTGTTCCAGCCTGCAAAGGTGTAGCCTGTGCGGGTGGGGTTGGCAGGTTGCGCGGCTATTGCGCCTTTAGTAACCTGTTGCGGGTCAACGGTGCTGCCGCCATTGCTGTCGAAAGTAACAGTGAACGCCTGCTGCTGGCGGGTAATGGTGAGCGTGTAAATCTGCGCGGTGCCATCTTCGGCGGTTACTTTCACATACACCGTATTGTTGCCCACTGCCAGCGCTTCTACGCCCCACACCTCTACGGATGACGAGGCTGCGGCGGCTTGGGCTACGATGGCTGCCGTGCTGTGCTCAAAGGCTACCGTGATGGTGTAGGCGGTGGTGTCGGTTGACAGTGTTGCCGGCAGAGCATTGACGGTGAGCGAAGCAAGTTTGGTATTGGAACTGAGAACCGGCGGTGTGGGCGGCTCCGCTGTGTTCCATACGCTGAGCGTGTAGCCACCCGTTTCGTTTGCATTGATTGTAGTGGCAACAATATAGTAGGTGCCGGCTGTCAGACCCGTTCTTGAAATATAGGAATTGAAATTACCATAATCATCGTCATCTTCTTCTATATGTACATAGTCGGTTCCACTGAGTTTATAGAGATAGAGATAAGGGTCAAAAGTTCCTATTTTGACGTGAGATATTTTGAAGTCGTCGCCCGCCTGCATTTCTATTTTGTAGGCAGCGGCATAATACGTTGCGCCATCATTGCGGAAACCCAGCGTCGAATTGCCCTCAACGAGCGCCGAATTGCCGCCGCCCAAAACTCCGTTTTGGCTCCACGAGAGAGTGCTACTGTAGGGTATCGTTGTTGCATTGTCAAGCAAAGCAGTCAGGGTGATTATAGGAAGTTCTTCCACCTTAATGGAGTAGAACACTGCTTCGCTGCCAAATGCTGCAAGGCAAAGCAAGCGTATGTTGCCTGCGGTAGCGGCATCGTAAGTTAAGGAAACAGACGTAGATGTGCCGGGGTAAACACCATTGCCGTTGCCGGTCAAATCATCACCATTCCAATTTGTTGCATCGCCTCGAAGGGTGTCGTTGAGCAAGATTAGCACCGCATCCATATTGGCGTCTGTCAAAGAATTGACGGTATAAGTAATTCGGTAGCGCTTGTCGGCGGCGGCGGCAAACGAGTAGCCGGCACCTATGGTTTCCCAATCCGGATTGAGCACCGGTGTACTGGCTTGGTTAAACGAGGCGTAGGCAGGCGTGCCAACGGCAACCGGCGTATAGGCAAGCGCAGTGTAAACAGGAATTTCTGTTACCTTAAGCGTGTAGGTAAGTGCTTCGGTGTAAAAATCGGCAAGGCAAAGCAAGCGTACGTCGCCTGCGGCAACAGCATTGTAAGTTAAGGAAACAGTCATAGATGTAACGCCGCTAAGATAATTGCCGGCGGTATTCAACAAATCACCGTTCCAGTTTGTTGCATCGCCTTGAAGTGCGTCGCCGCTGAGCAAGTATAGACTCGCCTCAATAGTGGTACTTGTTGCAGCATTTAAGGTATAAGTAATTTGGTAGCGTTTGCCTGCGGCGGCAGTAAACGTGTAGCCTGCACCTATGACGCTCCAATACTCATTGAGCACCGATGCATCGACTTGGCTAAACGAGGCGGCGGCAGGCGTGCCCACAGCCACCGGCGTATAGGCAAGCGCAGTGTACACTACGGGCGCAGCAAGTTCTGTTACCGTAAGCGTATAGGTAACTTCTGCAACATCAAAATAGGAAAGTCCAAGCAGGCGTAAGTTGCCTGTGGCAGTAGCAGTATAATTTAAGATAGCGGTTACCGTTGTGCTATTGGAAATAGAATTGCTGGCGTTGTCCAAAAAATCATTTTTCGGATCCATTATATTGCCTTCAAGGGTGCCGCCGTTGAGCAACAATAGTATCGCCGATATATCGGTGTTTGTTGCCGCATTGAGGGTAAACATAATTTTATAGTTTTTGCCTTCGGTGGCGGCAAACGAGTAGCCTGCACCCAGGGCATCCCCATACGGAATGGCTATCGATGTACCGGTTTGGCTAAGCGAGCCGGCGGCAGAAGTGCCCACCAACGGAGCATAGTTAACCGCAGTGTAAACCACTACGGGTTTCGACTGAATGTTGACCTGTGCCGTGAGAGCAGAGCCTGTGTTTTGGAACATTAAATAGTAGGTACCGGGCGGTAATACACCTTCGACGTTATACCAAAATTCATACAAATTCCAACTGTCTAAAAGGTTTTTATTTCCGTCGAGCAGTAAAATTCGAAGCGCTTCGCCGGATTCTAAACTGTCAACGACTAAATCCACTTTGGCGTTAGCGGCAAGCGTAAATTGCCATACGGGCGTTTCAAGGGTTATGTTGAGCGGCTCGGAACAAGGGATAGTGATGGTTTTGTTAACCGTCAATGCGGGATGAGTAACAGCCACCTGCGGCAAGTTAGCGGCAGCAATATCAGCAAAGGCATAACCAAATAGGTCGCTATTGTCGGGGACATAGACATACTTGCTCACAGTTGCGTTCCATTCCCAATTATAACTCTGGAAATTTACAGTTCCGCCGGCATAAGTTCCGGTGAGTGTTACTTGATTGTGTAATTCTTCCTGTGCATACACGTCCAAAGGCACATCAATAGAAGTCTTATCGGCTGCAATGGCAGTGATTTCTACCGGACGGTCCACGGAAAGGGTATAAGTGCCTGTAACGTTGTTACCAAAAGTGGTAGCAACAATAAAGTAGGTTCCGGCTGCGCCTGCTGTAAAAGTGATGTAGGAAGCATTGCCGTTGCCACCATCATCATCTTCATCCATTTTAATTCCTCCCGCACCAAAGATGTAAAGATAGGCATCAATACCGTTACCACTGTGGAGAATTTGGATGCTGTTGCCCGCCGCAAGGTCTATTTTATAGGCGTTAGCGTAATAATTGCCGGAATTATGGAAACTGCTGTTTCCGGCTACTAATTCCGATGCGCCCGTACCAAAAGTGCCGTTATCTGTGTACGGCAAATTGCTTGCATACGAGATTGTGGCTACTGGGCTGGCAAGCAAATCGCCAAGCGAAATGGCTTGCGCTTGCGCGCTGTTGCTCCATCCCAACAGGGAAAGCAACATAACAAAGAAAGCAGTGTACTTTTTCATTTTGAATTGGATTAAATTATTGATTATTAACTATTATTTTCTACATTTTTTGTCTAATTTAAACGATCGTTTAAATTAGACAACTTTCTACAAATACATATTTTTTCTAATCTGTTGAAAATCAGAGACTTATGTCTTTGGTTTTTTCTTTTTTCCCCTTCAAAAATTGTCTAATTTAAACCATCATTTAAATTAGACATTTTTTGCAAAGCGCAAAGGTAAGTAAAAGTTCTTTAAATTCAATACCCGCAATGTGGTATTTTTTTGAAATTAACTGATAACATGTTGTAAATCAATTGGTTGGATTGGTTTTAAATTGTAAGTGACTCACTCCACAATACTGACTACCACAGTGCCAATATCGTAATCACCAACGCGCCCACAACAAACACCCAGGCATACAACTGCACCTTGCCCGACTGCAAGCCTCGTATGGCAACGGCGGCTTTTTGGGTGGCGTTGCCTGCGCCGTCCATGGCGCCGTCTATCACTTTTTTGTCAAAACGTGCTATGGGGGTCGATAGGTATTTGAAAATTATGCGCTTGGTAACAAACGTCCACATCTCGTCCATATAAAATTTGCGGTGCACGGCACGGTAAAAACCACCCAATGCAACAGCAATTTTGTCGGGCACATCACTGCCTTTTTTGTACAAGGCAAGGGCTGTGCCAATGCCCACCAATGCCACCGCAATGCTGGCGCCGGCAATTGTCCAATCAATATGCGCAACAAAAGAAACACCATCGCTGCTCACAAAATTGGCAAACGGAATAGCGCCTGTAACGCACGAAAATACTGCCAATATCAACAACGGCAAGCACATCAGCCAAGGCGACTCGTGCGGTTGGTGATGCCCATCATAAGTTTTGGCTTTGCCCCAAAAAATGTTAAAGTAGAGGCGAAACATATAAAATGCAGTCAGTCCTGCCACCACCCACAGGGTGCCAAATAGCAAGGTGTTGTGATGAAATGCGGCTAACAATATCTCATCTTTGCTAAAAAATCCGGAGAAGGGTGGAATGCCCGCAATGGCAAGGCAGGCAATGAGAAACGTCCAACGGGTAATGGGCATATATTTGCGCAAGCCTCCCATTTGGTTCATCTCGTTGCTATGCACAGCGTGGATGACAGAGCCTGCGCCCAAAAATAGTAGGGCTTTGAAAAATGCGTGAGTAAACAGGTGAAACATAGAGCCCATATAGCCTGCGCCCTCGTGTCCGCCAAAACCCGACACGCCCAATGCCACCATCATATAGGCAATTTGTGAAATGGTCGAAAACGCCAGCACACGTTTTATATCCGTTTGCGTGATGGCAATCACAGCCGCAAATAATGCCGTGAACGCGCCAATGTAGGCTATGAGCGTGAGCACATCGGGGGTCGCAAAAATATAGACAGGAAACAATCGTGCCACCAAATACACGCCCGCCACCACCATGGTAGCCGCGTGAATGAGCGCCGACACCGGCGTGGGACCTTCCATTGCATCGGGCAGCCAAATGTGCAGAGGAAACATTGCCGACTTGCCCGCGCCGCCCATAAATATAAGCATTGTAGCCCACGAGGCAACCGACAATCCCATAAACGATGCACCCGCTGTGGAGTTAATTACCAACGAAGCCCCATCGGCTGTAAGCGTTGCAAAATCAAAGGTTTCGGTGTAGAACGATAGGATGAGTATGCCGATTAAAAAACCTAAATCGGCAAAGCGGGTAACAATGAATGCTTTTTTGGAAGCCAATACGGCAGCGGGTTTGGTGTAATAAAAGCCAATGAGCAAATAGGACGAAACGCCCACCAATTCCCAAAATATGTACATTTGAAAAATGTTGGTAGCCACCACCAAGCCCAGCATCGAAAAACTAAACAGCGACAAAAATGAGTAGTACCGCTGAAATCCCGACTCGCCTTTCATATAGCCAAGGCTGTAAAAATGCACCATCAGCGACACTGTGCTAATCACCACCAACATCATCACCGAAATGGGGTCGAGCAGAATGCCCAAGTCGATGTGCAAAACGTCTGTAAACCGCAGCCACTCAAAGTTGTAGGGGATGAGTGTGGGTGCCGCTCCATCCACTTTGCCAATCACAAAAAAGTATTGGTAAGCAATAAAATACGCCAACCCCGCCACCACAGCCATTCCTGCGGTGCCAACAATGCCCGCCGCAGTGGGCTTCAGTTTTTCGTTTGCCAATCCCAGCAACAAAAATACGCCAAATGGGATGAGCAGTATCAGTAAAGAAATTTCCATAGATATTGATATTTTTTTGTACTTACAAATTTATTTTTTTCGTGCAATGAACACCCCTCCTATGATGCACACCAACAACAACACACTCAACACCTCAAACGGAAATAGGTATTGGTATTTTTCGGTGCCCATCAAAGTAGTGCCTATCACGTTCATATTGATTTCGGTATCGCTCAAAAGGGTGAGGTTGCTGTTGTACAACAAGTTGCTTTTGAGCACAATCAATGCCACTACCACCAGTCCCAATAAGCCGGCTGCTGCGCCCATTATCACTTTTCGCAGGTCATGTTTTTCGGGCAAATCGCCTTTGGGTTGCGTGAGGGCTATGGCAAAAACAAACAGAATGAGGATGCCGCCCGCATACACCGAAAGTTGCACCGCCGCCAAAAAGTGGTAGTTGAGCAACAAGTACAATCCTGCGGTAGCAATGAGCACAAACAAGAGGTAGGTGGCTGCCCGTAACATTCTTTTTGCGGTAACCGCAAGCACAGCCACAGCAACCATTACCACCGCCAGCGCATAAAAAATAATCTGAGATATTGTTGTTTCCATATCTATAAAAGTTTCAAGTTTCAAAATTTCAAGTTTCAAGTTTTACATTCAACCCTACGGGTTGTTCATTATTCATTCTCAATTCTCAACTCTCAATTCTCCACTATTTGGATACTAAGGTTGAGCCTTCGTGATTCAATTGTTTTACTAATTTGCTGCGTGTAAATACAGCGTGCTCAAAGGTTGGCGACCACTCAATAGCATCTTGCGGACACGATTGTGTGCACAGTGCACAAAATACGCAACGTCCCAAATCGTAGGTGTACACGTCCAACATACGTTTTTCTTTGCCTGTCTGCTCGTCCTTAAATTTTTTGCTCACCACGTTGATAGTGCCGTTGGGGCAATTCATCGCGCAAATGCCGCAAGCCGTGCACTTGTGCTCGTTATATTCGTTGTGCGGCATTGTGAGCATTCCGCGGAAACGCTCAAATT